>JAFMIX010000273.1 GCA_017853785.1 Verrucomicrobiales bacterium | reverse complement strand
GTTTTACGCGGCCGATCTCGGCAGGAAAGTCGTGCTCGTCGAGCGCGACGCGCGGCTCGGCGGCGTGTGCCTCAATCGCGGCTGCATTCCCAGCAAGGCGTTGCTCAACGCCACGCACCAGATTTCCGCCGCGAAGGACTCGGCGAATCGCGGCATCGTCTTCGGCGCCCCGCAGATTGATTTGAACAAACTCCGCGCCTGGAAGGACGGCATCCTCACGAAGCTCGCGGGTGGCATCACGTTCCTCGCGCAGAAGCGCGGCGTGAAAGTCGTGCAGGGCGACGCACAGTTTCAAAACGCCGCCACGCTCATCGTCACGACGGCGGCAGGCGCGCAGACGATTCAGTTCGAGCACGCCATTATCGCCAGCGGTTCGCGCCCGGCGATGCCCGCGATCTTCGCCATCGGCGATGCGCGCGTGATGACTTCGTGCGCCGCGCTGGAAATCGCGGACGTGCCGGCGAGCTTGCTGCTCGTGGGCGGCGGCGCGATTGGGATGGAGTTGGGCACAGTCTACGCCGCGCTCGGTAGCAAGGTGACGCTGGTGGAGGCGTTGGATGCGATTCTCGCCGGTGCAGACGCGGACCTGGCGCGGCCCGTGGGGTTGTTTGCGAAAAAATATTTCAAGGAAGTCCGGCTCAAGACGAAAATCACCAAGCTCACCGCCACGCCGGCGGGCATTCAAGCGGAGATGGAGTTCAACGGAGATTCCGTTAGCGAGACTTACGACCGCGTTTTGGTCGCCATCGGGCGCGTGCCGAATTCGGAAGGGTTGGGTCTGGAAAACACCAAGGTTGTCCGCACCGAGCGCGGGTTCATCACGGTCAACGAGCGGTTGCAGACGGGCGAGCCGAGCATCTACGCCATCGGCGACGTGGTGGGCGGCGCGATGATGGCGCACAAGGCGAGCCGCGAAGCGCGGTTGGCGGTGGAGGCCATCACGGGCACGAGCGGCGGCAAGGCGGAGTTCGTCGTGCCGGCGGTGGTCTACACGGACCCGGAAGTGGCATGGTGCGGCTTGACCGAGGCGGAGGCGAAGGCGCGGAGCATCACGGTGGCCATCGCCAAATTCCCTTGGGGTGCGAATGGGCGTTCGTTGACGAACGACCGCGTGGACGGCTTGACCAAGCTGGTGATTGATCCGGTGACGGAGAAGATTTTGGGCGTGGGCATCGTCGGGCCGGGCGCGGGCGAACTGATCGCCGAAGGCGTGCTGGCGGTGGAATTGGGCGCGACGGCGAAGAACCTGACGCAGTGCGTGCATCCGCACCCGACGCTCTCGGAGACTTTGCTGGAGAGCGCGGAGGCGTTTTACGGTCACGCGACGCACACCATCACCAAACGCGCTGGGTAGAGGAGGGTGTGTGGCGGACGCTTTGATTTTGACTCGCAGGCAGTTTCTTGAAATATTGCCCGCCCTCCATCCAGTGTTCTGGTAACGCTACAGAAGCGCCCTGCGCCGGTGGAGGAGGTATTTTTTAATGAGTGAACAGCAAATGAAGCCAATGAGCGGCGAGCGCGTCATCCGCGCCCGGCGCGGCCTGATGGCGATAGATTTCGCCGAGTTGTGGCGGTATCGGGAGTTGTTCTGGCAGCTTTCCTGGCGCAACGTGCTCATCCGCTACAAGCAGACTTATCTGGGCGTGATGTGGGCGGTCCTGCAACCGCTGCTGACGATGGTGGTCTTCACGGTGGTGTTCGGCAAACTGGCGAAGATGGACAGCAAGGGCGCGCCGTTCGAGGTCTTCAATTTCGTCGCGTTGTTGCCGTGGATGTTCTTCGCCAACGCGTTGACGGAAAGCAGCAACTCCCTGGTGGCCTCGCAGAACATGATCACCAAAGTCTATTTCCCGCGGTTGATCATCCCCGCGAGCGCGGTGTTGAGCGGCGTGCTGGATTTCCTGATCGGCTGCGGGTTGCTGGCGGGGTTGCTGGTCTGGTTCAACGTGCCGCCGACGTGGCATCTGCTGATGTTGCCGTTGTTCTTCGGGCTGACGTTCCTCGCGGCGCTGGCGACGGGGCTGTGGTTCAGCGCGCTCAACGTGAAATACCGCGATGTGAAATACGTCGTCCCGTTCATCGTGCGCATGGGAATCTATATCAGCCCGGTGGCGTTCCTCGCGGACAAATTCTACGGCATGGCCGGCGTGTGTTATGGGCTGAATCCGCTCGTCGGCATCATCGAAGGCTTCCGCTGGTGCATCCTCGGCGCGGGCTTCGAGCCGCATTGGGACGGCCTTGCGCTGGGCGTCGGGGTCGTGCTGCTGCTGCTGGTTTCCGGCGTGTATTATTTCCGCAGCACGGAAAAAACCTTTGCCGATATTATCTGACTATGGGCCCGCCGATCATCTCCGTCCGCAATCTGGGCAAGAGTTTCAAGCTCGGCGCTGCGCTGCAGCACGACACGCTGCGCGACCACCTCACGCACGCGGCGCAGGCGGCGGGGCGGTTGTTCCGGCCAGCGAGCAAGCCTTCCGACGCGGCGCCGGCGGCGAAGGAATTCTGGGCGCTGCGTGAGGTCTCGTTCGACGTGCAACCGGGCGAAGTCCTCGGCATCATCGGGCGCAACGGCGCGGGCAAATCCACCTTGCTGAAACTCTTGAGCCAAATCACCGAGCCGAGCGAGGGCGAGATTCGCATCCGGGGCAAGCTCGCGAGCCTTCTCGAGGTGGGCACGGGCTTTCACCCGGAGTTGAGCGGGCGCGAAAATATTTTCATGAACGGCGCGATTCTCGGCATGAGCACGGCGGAGATTCGCAGCCGGTTCGATGAGATTGTGGCGTTCGCCGAGGTGGAGCAGTTTCTGGACACGCCAGTGAAGCGTTACAGCAGCGGGATGTATGTGCGGCTGGCGTTCGCGGTGGCGGCGCATCTGGAAACGGAAATTCTCATCGTGGACGAAGTGCTCGCGGTCGGCGACGCGGCGTTCCAAGCCAAGTGCATGGCCAAGATGGGCAGCGTGGCGCGGCAAGGCGGGCGCACGGTGCTCTTCGTGAGCCACAACATGCAGGCGGTGCGCTCGCTGTGCAGTTCCGCGCTGATGATTGACCACGGGCGGCTGGCGTTGCGCGCGGACACGCAGACGGTGGTAAACGCCTACCTCTCCGGCGCGGGCGATTCCACGACCGATGTGAGTTGGCCGGCGGACTCCGCGCCCGGCAATCACGAAATCAAATTGCTCGGCGTGCGCGTCTATGACGAGTTCGGCAATCGCAGCGGCGTCTT
>JAFMIX010000025.1 GCA_017853785.1 Verrucomicrobiales bacterium | reverse complement strand
CCCGCATGGGCGGCGCGATGAACTACGTGCAGGCGGACAACGTGACGTTCCTGCAACATCTGCTGGCGGTGGTGAACAAGAATTAAACGCAGAGACGCGAAGGCGCAGAGAAAACTAAATCAATTCCTTCTGCGCCGCGCTGCTTTCAGCTTTTGCCTTCTTGAAATTCAAATCCGGCTGGTGGTCGGGATGCTCGGCGCGTTGCTGGCCGGAGAGCAGGCCTTCGATGGTCAACAGTTGCACGCGAGGAAACTTTCGACCCGCACCATCCTCATAAAATCCCGCGCTTGCTGCGTCGGCAATCATGCCGCGCGTCGGCTCTTCCAATGAGATGAACAAGGCAATCTCTGCCGCCTCGCGTTCCCGGACGTGGTTCAAGGCGCGCACGTCATCGGCTTTGATGCCGCCGCCCTTTAGCTGACAACGATTTTGCAGGTCTTGAACTTGTCCCTTCTGACTTTTTCATCTTCATGGATGTAGTCGCCGAAGAATTTCAGACCGTCAATGCCGCCGTCCGCGCCCTTTTTCTTGCCTTGGAAAGGCTGGGCTTCCACGAGTGACACGGCCCACCATTGGAACTGGTATTTGTCCCGCATGGCGAGGTCGCGCGCGGCGTCGAGGTCTTTGGGGGTGCCGTGGATCTCAAACGTGAGGCCGGTTTTGAAGGCGTCTTTGAGCCGTTTCTGGATGAGCGATATGGCGAGGTGTGTGATGTCGATGCCGATCCATTGGCGGTTGAGCTTCTGCGCGGCGTGAACGGCCGTGCCGCAGCCGCAGAACGGGACGAGCACCACGTCGCCTTCGTTGCTGCTGGCGGCAATGATGTGTTCCAACAAGGCCAATGGCTTTTGCGTCGGGTAGCCGAGACGTTCTTGGGCTTGCGAGTTAATGGGAAAAATATCATTCCAGACCGTTCCCATTACGCCGCCTTCCATCTCATCAAGATAACGCTTTAACTGCGGACGTTTTGTCGTGTCTAACTCGCCAGATTTCATTTTCGGATACCAAACTCGTCCTTCCTCATCCAGCTTTGCCATTGTCTCACGCGAATAACGCCAGCCCTTTCGGGAAATGGAAAACCTTTCCACTCATACATCATGTTCGGTCTTGGATTTGGACTCGTCATGTTGTCGAGTCGGTAAATCCCGCGTCCTTCTTCGTCGTCGTAACGGTATTTAGTGTCACGGTATTATTCAGAGTGCTCGTCACGCGGAGTATTCCATGTGAACCTATCGCTCCTTGTGTAAAAGAAAATTGTGTCGGCAACGCGACTCCACGTTTTGCTATCGCTGTGAGTTGTTGTTCGCTTCCAGATAATTTCGTTTTGGTAATTCTCTTTTCCGAAGACGCCATCGAGGACGATTTTCAAATAATGGGAGGCGGTGGGGTCGCAGTGGAGGTAGGGCGAGCCGGTGGGTTTGAGGACGCGGTGGAGCTGGAGCAGGCGGTTGGCCATCATGGTGAGGTAGGCCATCATGTCGTTCTCGCCGAGGAAACGGCGGAGCGCCTGCATCATCTCGGAGACGTCGGTGTTGGGCGCGTGCACCAGTTCATCGAACTCGCGCTCGGCCTGTTCGCCCCAATGCCACGAGTCTTCAAAGGCCGTGATCTGCGCCTCGCTCTCGTGTCCCTTGGACGATATGAACAGGAGATTGTAGTCGCGCTTGGAATTGAACGGCGGGTCGAGGTAGATGAGGTCAACGGATTCGTCCGCGATATGTTCGCGGAGAACATCGAGATTGTCGCCGTAGTAAAGACTGTTCATAAACACCCAACTAACGAACCGTCAGTGAGGTAGTTGCATACTCAAAAGGGCCATAGTCTATGTTTGTCAAAACCAATTTCCGCCAATTTGGTTTCGGATGGATAGTGCACACCGCAAAACCGTGGCGGAAAATGTCCGCAGATTTCGGACGAAGCTGGGCCTGACTCAAGAAGGCTTGGCCGAGAAGGCCGATATGCACTGGACGTTCATCAGCGGGGTTGAGCGGTGCAAATACAACATTTCCCTTGATAGTATTGTTCGGATTGCCAAGGCGCTTGGGCGGGCCCCTTATGAGTTGCTCAAGTAAGCGGCACGCTGGCCTCATTCGCGCGCAGTCGTATCCATTCGTGGTTGTCTCGAGAAACGGATTGCGCGGGCGGGGTGTTTTTGAAATACTTGGCCCACGTCGCCAAACGCCCGTGTTTGCTGACATCAGTTCGGTAGCGCGCTTAGCTCAGTGGTAGAGCATATCCTTCACACGGATGGGGTCGTAGGTTCAAATCCTACAGTGCGCACCATCCTTCACCCTGCGGGCTTTGGCTCGGCAAGCCATCCTTCGCCAAGTGGAGCATACCCGGCAGATTATCCGTCAGCGACCGCTTCAATCCCGCACCGGTTTGCGGATGGTGATCAGCCATTTCACGATCTTTCGGATGACGATCCGGGGCAGCAGCCGCACCAGCACCGTCGGTACAAAATTCCGGAAGCCGGACAACACCACGAACCGCCCGCGCCGAAACGCCCTATACCCGTGCCGCGCCACCGCTGCCGCCGTCATCGCGCCGCGCAACACCGTGTCCGAGCCGCGAAAGTTGGCCACGTTTCCGAAGTTCGTCTTCGTCGGGCCGGGACAGACCGCCGTCACCGTCACGCCGCTATCGGCGAGCTCTTCCGCGATCGCCTCGCTGAATGACAGCACGAACGCTTTCGTCGCGTAATACACCGCCATGCGCGGCCCGGGTTGGAAGCCGGCGACGGACGCGATGTTCATCACGCCGCCGCGCCGCCGCGCGATCATGCCCGGCAGAAAAAGTCCCGTCAGCGCCGTCAGCGCCGTCACGTTCACCTGCACCATGTCCAACTGCCGCTCCAGCGGCGTCGCCACAAAATCCCCGTGCGTGCCGAACCCGGCGTTGTTCACCAACACATCCACGGTGATGCCCTCGGCCTGAAGCGCGTTGAAGATGCGCGGCGGCGTTTCCGGCACGCGCAAATCGGCGGTCAGCACGCGCACCTCGCCGCCGTGTGCTTGGCGCAATTCCCCGGCCAACACTTCGAGCGCGGCGCTGTTGCGCGCCACGAGCACGAGCCGGCAACCTTCGGCGGCGAAGCAGCGGGCCAATTCCAGCCCGATGCCCGACGACGCGCCAGTGATGAGGACGGTTTCTTTCAAAACTGGTCCTCCTTCTCCTTGAACAACACGTTGAACGTCGTGAGCGAGCCGTAGCTCTTGGTGATGTATTGCTGCATCTCGACCTTTTCGCCGTCGGTGAGTTTCTCGTGCGCGTTGATCTTCTGCTCCAGCACGCGGAGGTTGTTGCGGATCATCACGACCTTGTGGAAAAACGTTTCGAGCGGAATCTCCTTGGTCTGGAGCGTGGGGTCGGCGGGATGCAGCACCGCCTTGCCGCCGTGCCAGCGGGTGCCGAGCTGGGCAACGACGGCGTCGGGCTTGTCGAGGCCGAGCTTGCCGAGCGCGGCGGTGAGCGTGTCATCCACGAATTGCTTCAGCGGCACCGCTAGGCCGATGACGCCGAGCTGCGGCTCGGCAGGTTCCAGTCCGGCGGCATCGGGCGCTACGACCCGCTTCGTGCCGTCATCAAACAGGATTTCGGCGGTGACTTCGGAGATGGTTTTGACGCTGCCCACACCGTATTGCGGGTGGCGGACGCTCATGCCGAGATGCAAGGCTTCGATCTTCATGCGCCGATTTTAATCACGGATGGCCCGGGATGCCCACGGATATTTTTGTTTCGCCGGCGGGCCGGGTGTGGAAATTTATCCGGCGTCATGGGCCGCGTCTACACTTTCACCTGTCCGCGCTGCGAATACCAAGCGCGCGTTTCCGGCGCGACCGAGACGGGGTTTCACTGCGTCACCCAGACCGTGAGTTGCCGTGATTGCCGGGCGTTGCATGACGTGACCGTGCGCTTGCGCGTGGCGGAAACCACGGAGGCCGCACCGCCAAAATCCGCCAAGAAGCTCCCCGCACCCGATGCCTTTCGCCCGCCGCTGCTGCTCTTCGGCCAACCGCGCCGCACCCGGTGGCTGGAGCTGAAGCCGCTTTGCCCCGTTTCGCCGAGCCATCGCATCGAGGTCTGGACCGCGCCCGGCAAGTGCCCGCGCTGCGGCATGTTCCTGGACCGCGACGTGATGCCGTATCGGATCTGGGATTGAACTGATTGACTCTGCGCGCTCCGGCTGCGAGATTGGCCGCGCTTGCCGCCCAGCGCCACAGCGTCAGCGACAGGCAAATTGCTCGCTGACATCTCGAAAACTCCCGCCGGGCAATCCCTTGCCCGGCGCGTGGAGCAGGGCGGCGCATTGTCTGGTGCGGGCGTCTGCACCGCCGCCCAGCCGTTCTTCGCCGCGCTGCTGAAACAACTTTTTCCGCAAAAAACCGTCGTGCTCGTCGCGGAAAATCTCAAGCAGCAGGAAAGTTTCCAGCAGGATCTGGAGACGTGGCTCGGCGGCGCGCCGCTGTTCTTTCCCGCGTGGGAAATCCTGCCGCATGAAGGCAAGCTGCCGCACGCCGACGTCATCAGCGAAAGGCTGCAAACGCTGGTCAGTTTGCCCGGCCAAACGCCCGTCGTCGTCGCGAGCGTCACGGCGTTGCTGCAAAAAACTTTCACGCCCGCCGACCTCAAGAACCGCACGCGAAAGTTCCAGCGCGGCGACAGGATCGCACCGCTCGACCTCATCGAATGGCTGGAGGAACAAGGCTACGAGCCGGAAGCGCAAGTTTCGCAAAAGGGGGAGATCGCGCTGCGCGGCGGCATCGTGGACGTCTTTCCGCCGCCGAGTCCGTGGCCGGTGCGACTGGAATTTTTTGGCGACGAACTGGAGTCGCTGCGTGAGTTCGATCCGCTCACGCAGATTTCGCGCGGCGAAATCACCAGCATCACGCTGCCACCCGCCGGCGAGATCGGGATTTTGAAGCTAGGATTGGAGCGCGGGCTTCAGCCCGCCTCAGCGGCTTATGACGAAAGTGCAGCGAAGCGGCCTGAAGGCCGCACTCCCCTCGCCACGCTGCTCAACCATCTGCCGCGCGAAACTATTTTTGTCCTTTGCGAACCGGACGCGCTTGCCGTGCACGCGGATAATTATTCGCTGCAAGTCCCTCCTGCCGACCCGTTCCACGTCGCGTGGCCGGACTTTTTGGCGGAGTTGCATCACCTCGGTTTCACGGCCGCCGAACTATCCGAAGATGCCGAGGCTGCCGAGGCCAATCCGCAATTCACTTCACTCGACGCATTCCGCCCGCTCGCCGAGCGCGCGCCCGAGCCGCAGATCGCCGAGGCGCAGCGGCGGGAATTCTTCGCGCAACTCCATCGCTGGGTGAGGCAGGCGCACGCCGTCCACGTCTTTTGCAACAACGACGGCGAGCGCCAGCGGTTCGAGGAAGTCTGGCGCGACCAAGGCTTTGGCACGGAAGCAAAGTTGGCGATCCGCCTCGGCTCGCTGGCGCGCGGTTTCATCTGCGACGAGGCAAGACTGGTCGTCGTGACGGACGCGGAGATCTTCGGGCGTTACAAAGTCCAACGCCCGCGCCGGCTGAAATCGCCGCACGCCGCCGCGCTGCGCTCCGCACTGGAGATTGATTTCGCCGATCTCGAATATGGCGACCTGGTCGTGCACCTCCAGCACGGCATCGGAAAATTTCTGGGGTTGAAAAATCTGCCGGCGACTGCGGACAGCGCGAGATCGGAGACCGAATGTCTCGTCATAGAATACGCCCGGGCGGACAGCGACATCGAGCCGCCCAAGCTTTACGTCCCGGTCAGCGAGGCGCACCTCGTGAGCAAATATGTCGGCGCGGGCAAGGCGCATCCGCCACTCAACACGCTCGGCGGCACGCGCTGGCGCAAGGCCGTGGAGCAGACTGAGACTGCCGTGCGCGATGTCGCGGCCGAATTGTTGCGCATCCAGGCCGCGCGCGACGCACAACCGGGCCACGCGTTCCCGGCGGACGCGCCGTGGCAACGCGAGTTCGAGAGCGCGTTCATCTACGAGGAGACGGCGGATCAAGTCACCGCCATCGCCGCGACGAAGACCGACATGGAGCGCGCCAAGCCGATGGACCGCCTCATCTGCGGCGACGTGGGTTTCGGCAAGACGGAGGTGGCGATCCGCGCGGCGTTCAAGGCGGTCATGGGCGGCAAACAAGTCGCCGTGCTCGTGCCGACGACGGTTTTGGCGCAACAACATTTCAACAATTTCCGCGAGCGCATGGCGGATTATCCGGTGCGGGTGGAATTGCTCTCGCGTTTCCGCACGCGGCGCGAACAGGCCAAGGTCGTGCAGGCGTTGGCCGCCGGTGCGGTGGACATCGTCATCGGCACGCACCGCATCGTGCAGGAGGACATCGCGTTCAAGGATTTGGGGCTGGTGGTCATCGACGAGGAGCAGCGCTTTGGCGTATTGCACAAGGAGAAGTTCAAGCGGCTGCGGACGTTGGTGGACGTGCTGACGCTCAGCGCTACGCCGATCCCGCGCACGCTTTATCTTGCGCTGACGGGCGCGCGCGATATGAGCACGATCCAGACGCCGCCGCACGACCGGTTGCCGGTGGAAACCATCGTGACGGATTACGACGAACGCACCATCCGCGCCGCCATCCAGCGCGAGATGAACCGCGGCGGACAAACTTTTTTCCTGCACAACCGCGTGACGACCATCCACGCGATGCAGCAGAAACTGCAACAGCTTTTGCCCGACGCGCGCATCGTGGTCGGGCACGGGCAGATGCACGCGGACGACTTGGAGGAGGTCATGACGAAGTTCGTCAACGGCGAGGCCGACGTGCTTTTGTCCACGACCATCATCGAGAGCGGCCTCGACATCCCGAACGCGAACACGATCATCATCGACCGTGCCGACCGCTTCGGCTTGAGCGAGCTTTACCAACTGCGCGGCCGCGTCGGGCGCTACAAGCATCAGGCTTACGCGTATCTGCTGCTGCCGCGCCATGCGCGATTACTAACGGATGTGCGCAAGCGCATCAGCGCGATGAAGCAATATGCGACGCTCGGCAGCGGCTTCAAGATCGCGATGCGCGACTTGGAAATCCGCGGCGCGGGCAATCTCCTCGGCGCGGAGCAGAGCGGGCACATCACGGCGGTAGGCTTCGAGCTTTACTGCCAGTTGCTCAAGCAAAGCGTTGGTTCGCTCAAGGGCGAGAAGGTGAAGCCGCGCGCGGCGGTGCGCGTGGCGCTGGATTTTCTCGGCGACGCGGCAAATCTGCCGGAAAGCTACGTCACCGAGGCGCACCATCGCATCGAGGTCTACCGCAAGTTGGCGCAGGCCACGGACAAGGCTGCGCTGGACGCTCTGCAAAAGGAATTGCGCGACCGCTTCGGGACGCTGCCGCCGGCGGTGGAGCTGTTGCTAGCCGTGGGTGATCTGAAGATTCTCGCCAGCGAAAAGGCCGTGACCGGCATCGAGGTGCAGGGCGACAAGCTCATGCTCACGCGCCACAACGACCTCGTGACGCTCGGCGGCAAGTTCCCGCGCCTGACGAAGAAGGAAGCGAAGGCGCGCGTCAAGGAAATCAAGAAACTGCTGCTGGCGATTTGAGCCTGGTAGCAGCCGACGTAAGGAGGCTCAATTCAAAGGCAGAAGTCAGAGCCTCCTCAAGTCGGCTGCTACGCGGAATTCACCGATACGGCTGGTGCAGCTCCACCGGGGCGGGCTGCTTCTTTGTCCGCGTGCGGATGTTCAACGCCTCCACGCCGACGGAGAAGGCCATGGCGAAGTAGATGTAGCCTTTCGGGATTTCCTTGTGAAAGCCTTCCGCCACGAGCGCACAGCCGATGAGCAGCAGGAAGCTCAACGCCAGCATTTTCAGCGACGGGTGCTTGTGGATGAAGTCGCTGATCTTGCCCGCGTAGACGAGCATGAACAGCAGCGCGATGATGACCGCGGCGATCATCACGCCAAGGTATTTGGCCATGCCGACCGCGGTGATGACGGAGTCGAGCGAGAAGACGATGTCGAGCAGCAGAATCTGCACGATCACGGCGGCGAATGTGGGCGCAACGCGGCTGGTGACGGCCCCGTCCTCGCCTTCGAGTTTATCGTGGATTTCGTGGGTGCTTTTCCAGAGCAGGAAGAGGCCGCCGAAGATGAGGATGAGGTCGCGGCCGGAAACAGGATGCGGGTGGGCGAGCAGGCCGAGCGTGGGGATCTCGAAGAGCGGCTTGGTGAGCTTGACCATCCACGCCAGGCCGCACAGGAGCAGCACGCGGGTGACGAGCGCGAGCATGAGGCCGGTCTGGCGCGCCTTGGCCTGCTGTTCCGGCGGCAACTTGCCAGCGAGGATGGAGATGAAAACGATGTTATCTATGCCGAGAATGATCTCGAGCAGGGTCAGCGTCAGCAGGCTGATCCAGATTTCGGGCGAGGTGATCCAATCCATGAGGCGGCAATACTTGGAAATCCGGCCGCAAAGTCAACGCGAATAAAAAAGCGGCCCGGGCATTTTGCCCGGGCCGCTTGATTTCCGCCCGAAGGCGGAAGCAATTATTACTTCGCCGCTTCCTTCTTATCTTCCTTGGGGGCGCACTTTTCGCAGGCCTTGCCGGCCTTCTTGGCTTCGGCGCAGCACTTGTGACTGCCGCACTTGCCTTCTTTCTTGGCTTTGTCGGCGCCGCAGGAGCCGCAGTGCGCTAAGGCGCCGCTGGTGCAGACGGCCAGAGCCGCCGCGATGACGAGAAACAGTTTGATGGACTTCATTGATGTTGCCTTTGTTGTTGTGGCGGGTTGACCGCCGGTTAATGGCCGCTCCGACCGAAACCTCACCCGGGCTTGCCGGGCTGTGATTCTGATATAAGGGCGTCCGTGGAAATCTGACCACTTATCGGGCAGATTGTTCAAGCTTATTTTATTTAGCGCATTTATTCCCAAAAGCTAGGCGTGGCAAAGCAAAAACCGGCCCGAGGCGAACCTCTGGTCGATTGCAGGAACGGCAGCAGCTTACTTCGTGCTACACTTGGGGCACTTGGCGCAGTCGGTCTTGGCGTCAACGCAGCATTTCATCGCGCAGGACGGTTTCGCACAGGCGGTGGCGCTGGAGCAACTGGCTTTCTTTCCGCAGCAGGTCGAGCAGCAGCCGGTGACGAACAGCGCCGAGGCGCAAACGAGCAGGGCGAGGACTTTGATGGTCTTCATGATGATGGTATTTGTTTGGTTGATGGAATCTACCTTTGCTCCGCTCGACCGTCCGGCCGCCGAGCAAGGATTGAATCCGCCGCCAAGGTAACCGCTTCCTCCCGAAGCGTCCACCCGGATAAACGCACCGAATCTGTGGCGGTCAACCGGGCTGTGGCAAGGCTTCGGTTTGCTTCGGCGCGCTCAGGTAGCGGTGGATTTTCAGCGCCGCTTTGCGGCCGGCGCGGACCGCATGAACGACCAAGCTCGCTCGCGGGAGGCATCGCCGCCGGCGAACACGCCCGGCACGCTGGTCATCTGCCGCGCCCGCCCGCAACGCCTGCGGAGACAATCCAGCGCCGTATCGCCGCCGACGCGTTCAATACTTCGTCTTGATGCCGCAGGCGCGGGCGGCGCACCAGCCGCGCGCCGCTTCAAACCAGGTGAACGCCGCGCCCGCACCCAGCACCAGCCCCGCCCACCACGCGGATTGGCCGACGATGAGCGCCGCCACGAAGAACACCAGCCCGATGACCGCCCGGATGATGCGCCCCTTGCGCTCGATGTTCGGTTGAAAGAATTTTGCCATGAACAAACAGGGGCTCTGCCTCAGGCCGCGCTCGCTGCCTTGATCGCCTCCAACTCCTCCCAGCGGGCGTAGAGTTTTGTGGCGGCTTCCTTGGCGGTTTCGAGCTCAACGGTGAGTTGCGTGGCTTGCGCGCCGTTCTTGCGGAAGAAATCCGGCTGCGCGAACAATGTCTCGATGCGCGCGACCTCCGCCTCGTAGCCGTGGATCTGCGCCTCGATGCCGTTCAGTTCGCGCTGCTCCTTGAAGGAGAGTTTGCGCGGTTTGTTTGGAGCTTTCGCCGCTTCGGCTTTCGCCGCGACGGCCTTGTTTGTGGCGAGGATGGCCGCGTTCTGGCGCTCGGCGGCGGCGAGGGCTTTCTGTTTTTTTTCCAGATAATAATCGTAGTCACCGACGCTGTGGGCGATGCGGCCATCGCCCTCGAACGCCAGCACGTCTGTGCAGACGCGGTTCAGGAAATAACGGTCGTGGCTCACCACGCACACGACGCCGGGGAACGCGATGAGCGCCTCCTCCAGCACGCGCAACGTCGGCAGGTCCAGGTCGTTCGTCGGCTCGTCGAGGATGAGGAAGTTGCCGCCGCTTTTCAGGATCCGAGCGAGTAACAGCCGGCTGCGTTCGCCGCCGGAAAGTTTTTTCACCTGCGTCATGATGCGGTCGTCGGCAAACAGAAACCGCTTGAGATACGATCGCACCGACAGCTTCGCCTCGCCCCATTGCACGAACTCCGTGCCGTCGGCGACCTCGTCCAGCACGGTGCGGTTCTCGTTGAGCTGCAGCCGGCCCTGGTCCACGTAGTTGAACTTCGTGAGCGGGCCGATCTTCACCGTGCCTTCCCTCGGCTGAAGCTGGCCGATCATGATTTTCAGCAACGTGGTTTTGCCGAGCCCGTTCCGCCCGCAGACGCCAACGCGCTTGCCGTTCTCGAAGGCGAAGCTGAAACCGGAAAACAATTTCCGCCCGCCCAGCTCCACCCCGAGATTCGTCAGCTCCACCGTGCGGTTGCCGAGCTGCGGCGGCGGTGGGATGCACAGCTCCACGTCTTCCTCGATCACCGGGCCGTCCTGCGCGGCGACCTCGTAGTAACGCTCGAAGCGGTCCTTCTGCTTGGTGCGTTGCGCGCGCGGGCCTTGGCGCACCCACGCGAGTTCCTTTTTCAGGAACATCTGGCGCTTGTGTTCCACCACGGCGTCGGCTTCCTGCCGTTCGGCTTTGGCGAGCAGGTAATCGGTGTAATTTCCGTGGTGCGACCAGAACTTGCCGTCGCACAGTTCCACGATGCGGTTCACCACGCGATCGAGAAAATAGCGGTCGTGCGTGACGACGAGGAACGAGCCGCCGAAACTTTCCAGAAACTCCGCCACCCACTCGATGGATTCTGGGTCGAGATGGTTCGTCGGCTCGTCGAGCAGCAGAAAGTCCGGGCGCGAAACGATCGCGCGGCACAATGCTACGCGCCGCTTCTCGCCGCCGGAAAGCGACTCGATGCGCCGGTCAGGCGGCGGGCAGTTCAGGTGTGCCATCGCCACCTCGATGCGGCGATCGAGCGTCCAGCCGTCGAGCGCCTGGATGCGATGTTCCAATTCTTCGTGCCGCCTGGAGTCGTGCGGCAGCGATTCAAATTCCGCGATGAGGTTCAGCACATGCTGGCCGCCGGCGCGGATATTTTCATCCACGCTCTTCGTCGCATCGAGCATGAAATCCTGCGGCAGATAACTCACGACCAAATCGCGTTGCTGGCTCACATCGCCCTCGTCCGGCGACTGCAACCCGGCGAGCAGTTTCAGGAACGTCGTCTTGCCGCAGCCGTTGCGCCCGACTAGGCCGATACGGTCGCCGTCCTGGATGCCGAGCGTGGCGTGGTCGAGTACGGCGCGGTCGCCGTAGTGGACGGAGACTTCGGTGGCGGTGAGTATGGAGGGCATGGCGGGTTAACCACGAATGGACACAAGCCGATGGGAATGGAAAATGAATTTCATCGGGCGCGAACAGTATCAGACAACCGCGCGGGAACAAGGCGGGAACTCGTTCCCGCAGGGAATACCTGCAGCGCCGCTGCGGCGACGCCATTACCGTGACGCACGTTGGGGAATGCCAGTGGCAAAATCCCCCCGTGGGCTTTCCCTCCGGTCTTGACTTAAATACGAGCACCTCAAGCGCCCGCCGCCGCCCGTCCCATCGGCCGTCGGTGGCCCGATAATAATCCGCACCAACCAAATCAAGAATAACCTGAACCGCCGCACTTTCATCCAACGCACCGCCCAAGCCACCGCCGGTTTTGCCGCGCTGGCCGCTTTTGCCTCCGCTGCCCGCAGCGCGGCGCGCGTGGTCGGGGTTAACGACCGGCTGCGGCTTGGCATCGTCGGTTTCTCCGACCGCTTCCGGACCGCGCTCGGACCGGCCGTGAAGGCGCTGGCGACGGAGATGAATGTTGAGTTCGTAGGCGTGTCTGATTTGTAGAGCCGTCGTCGCGAGGAAGCCGCCGCGTGGTTGAAGAAAATTTTTTACCGCCACCGTCCCCAGCTATCGCAACCACGAGGAGCTTTACGAAAAGGCGCGCCCGGATGCGGTGCTGATCTCCACCGCGGATTTCCAGCATGCGCTGCATCTGGCCGAGGCGGTGCAGGCGGGTTGTGATGTCTATTGCGAGAAGCCTTTTGCCGAGATGATGGCGGATGCGCGGCACGCGTTGAAGGTGACCAAGGCATCGGATCGGGTCATTCAAATCAGTTCCCAACGGCGGAGCGGCCCGAATTGGTGGCCGCACTCAAGGAGAGCGACACGGACGGGAAATGGTATCAGTTGGACCGACCCGAAGCCGCTTGGAATCCGCGAAAGCATCTCGAATACCGTCTGTTCTGGCCATATTCCTCCGGCATCGCGGGTCGCTCGATGTGCCATCAGATCAACGCGGTACATTGGTTCAGCGGACTGCCGCACATCCGGCTGCTGGTCGACCTTTATCACATGGCGTGCATGGGCGACACGCCGGAGGATCTCTCCGCCGCGATGGACGTGGTGGCGCACATTGAGATCGCGGAGAAAAAGAACCGCACCATTCCGGGCGTGGTCGGCGATGATTTCCGGCCGTTCTTCAAGGTTTTGCGGAAGCGGGGCTACGCGGGCGCGATCAACATCGAGGTCCGCTGGAAAATGAATCAAATCGCCCCGGCTTGCCAAGAGCTGGCGCGGCAGGCGGCGGAAGCGTGAAGGTAATTCCCGGTGATTGCCGACCGGAGTTTCCTTTTCCAAATTCCAACGCAAGTTCGTTGCGCCCCGGCGGCGCAAGTCTTACCCTGCAGCCCGTCTTGTGACGCCGTTCCATTCCCATACTTGCAAGCTGACCGCTGCGCAGGCTGTCGCGCTGGAAAACCTGTTGCGCGAGCGCGGCTGGAGTTTCCGCACGGTGGCTTACGCGCGGTTTGCGGCGGAAAAGGACAAGGTCAACTTGGTCTTCTACGAAAGTGGCAAGCTCGTTGTGCAGGGTAAAGCGACGCGGGAGTTCGTTGAGTTCACGCTTGAGCCGGAGATTTTGAAGGAGGCCACGCTTGGCTACGAATCAGTTTTGAATCCCGTCCTGCTGTTACCGCGCATCGGTGTGGACGAAAGCGGCAAGGGCGATTTCTTCGGGCCACTCTGCGTGGCGGGCGTGTATGTCAACGAAAGCGTCATCAAGGCGTGGTCGGAGAAGGGCGTGCGCGATTCCAAGAACATTTCCAGCGACAAGAAAATTTGTGAACTGGCCGAACTCATCCGCGAGACTCCCGGCTGCTTGACATCGGTCGTGCCCATCGGCAACGAGGCTTACAACCGGCTTTACACGAGCTTCAAAAGCGTGAACCACCTGCTGGCGTGGGGCCACGCGCGGGTCATCGAGAATCTCATGGGTCAGCGTCATCGCATGAACCCGCCGCCAGTGCGCGCGATCAGTGACCAGTTCGCGGCGAGCAAGGACGTGGTGGGCAAGGCGCTGATGACTTTGGGCCGCGAAATCGAACTGGTGCAGCGGCACAAGGCGGAAGAAGATATCGCGGTGGCGGCGGCTTCGATTCTGGCGCGGGATGAATTTGTGAAGCGCCTCGCGGCGTTGGAGAAGAAGTTTGGCGTGAAGCTGCCCAAGGGTGCGTCGGCCGCCGTGGACGCCGCGGCGAAGGAATTTATGGAAAAGTTCGGCGCGGCCAAGCTGGGCGAGGCAGCCAAACTGCATTTCCGCACGGCTTTGCGGGCGCAAGGCCTGCCGGAGCCGCCGAAGACGGCATGGCGGCGGGGTCGGACCGCTAAATGAACCGGGCGGCTGCTGCTCCCGCTTGACCGCCCCGGCTTAAATTCCAGCTTGTCATCCGGCACGCGGCTGCTACCTTACTCGGCCTTTATGAAAGCTGATATTCATCCGAAGTATGTGGACGCGGAAATCCGTTGTGCCTGTGGCAACGTCATCAAGACTCGCTCCACCAAGCAGACCGTGATTTTGGGCATCTGCAACGTCTGCCATCCGTTCTACACCGGCCAGCAGAAGTTCGTGGACACCGCCGGCCGCGTGGACAAGTTCCAACAGCGCCTCGCCAAGACCCAGGCCGCCCAGGCCGAGGCTGCCGCGAAGAAGAAGAAAAAAGTCTAGCTT
>JAFMIX010000024.1 GCA_017853785.1 Verrucomicrobiales bacterium | reverse complement strand
CGACCTGCGCGGCCTCTACGGCAAAGACGGCACGAACTGGACTTTGATCCCCACCAACAACCCGGCCGCCGAACCGAGTTCGTTCTATGCCTCACGCATTTCCGCGCACCTCGGCTGGCTGCAAACGAACCTCAATTTTGCCACCGGCCCGGACCTGCGCATCACCGCCGTTGTCCGCAGCGGAAACGATTTGCAAGTCACGCTCGCCACCGCCACCAACCGGCTCTATCGCCTCGACTCCAGCACCAACCTCACTGTTGCCGCGTGGACGACGGTGACCAACAACCTCCCCGGCATCGGCGGCAGCGTTGTCATCACCGACCCCGGCGCCGCCAGCGGGCCGCCGCGCTTCTACCGCGTGCGCTTGAATCCCTGATTGAACTTCCCATCCGCTTCCGCGTAACATCCGCGCATGACTGATCGCCCCGCGCCCGCGCTGGCCAAGTGGCCTTTTTATCTCGGCACCGCCTTGCTGCTGGGAATCGCCGCCTACATCGTGCAGCTGAATGCGCCCGCGCTGAACCTCGTGCAACTGAGCCTTGTCGTTGCCGCGGTCGTGGCGGGCGCCCTGATTTTGGTGGCCCCGTTTGTGTTGGAATACCGCGCCGCGCTCAAATTCGCCGAAGCCCGCGAACTCACCGACGCCGTCGCGCAGCTCGACAACCTCAAGGCCCTCGCCCAGCAGATCAGCGGCGCCACCGCCCAGTGGCAGGACGTGCAATCCGCCGCCGGCAAGACCGCTGCCTCCGCCAAGGAGATTGTCGCGCAGATGACCGATGAAGTCGCGAACTTCACCGGCTTCATGAAGCAGGCCAACGACACCGAGAAAGCGGCACTCCGCCTCGAAGCGGACAAAGCCCGTCGCGCCGAAGGTGAATGGCTGCAGGTCGTCGTCCGCATCCTCGACCACATCTTCGCGCTGCATCAAGCCGGGGCGCGCTCCGGCCAGCCGGAACTGGTCGCGCAGCTTAGCCATTTCCAAAACGCCTGCCGCGACATCGTCCGGCGCATCGGCCTCACTCCCTACGCCGTTGAACCCAATGAACCGTTCGATGGCGAACGGCACAAGCTGCTTGATGCTGAAACCGCCCCCGCCGGTGCGCTTGTCGGCGAAACTCTCGCCGCCGGTTACACCTACCAAGGCCGGTTGCTGCGTCCCGCGCTCGTGAAATTGCAGGAGGTTGCCGTCGAAGCCGCCCCGAAGCCCAAACCCGCCGGCGCCGAAGAGCCGACGCTTCTCTAAAGCTCCACCGCCGCCGTCTGCCGCGCCTTGAGGAAGTGCAGCCAGCAGTTTCGGACCGGTCGCCGGTAGATCTTCTCCAAGGCCAGCGCGTAGAGCTGAAGTTGCGGCGCGTAAGCGTGGATTTTTTCCTTGAGCCCGTCCGCATCCGCCGCGTCCGTCTTGTAATCCAGCAGCCAGATTTCCTGCGGCAGCAGTACCACCAGGTCCGCGATGCCTTGGACCACGAGGAATTCCCCCTCCGCCAAAGCCGAACCCGCCGGCGATAGGCCCAGTTCCTGCAATTCCACCGCGCTCATCCGCGCTGTGAACGGCATCTCGCGGTGGACGTTTCCCCGCTGCGCGAGAATCCTGAGCCCCACCTCGGACTGCCAGAACGCTTCGAGGTCGCCGTAATCCAGCACCGCTTCCTGCTCGGCAGACAGCGCTCCGGCGCGCACGAGTGTCGCCGCCTCGTTGCGCAGATCGAGTGCGGTCACCAACCGGTCCAGCGCGAACGATTGCAAGAACGCGTGGTGCGCCGTGCCCACCGCTGCCGCCGTGAGCGCGCCGGCGCGCCGATTGGGCGCGGCGGAAGTCCGCGGAAAATTGAACATCCGCTGCGCTTCCGCGTCCGCTTCCAAAGCGCAGCGGCGCAGTGCCGAAACAGTCGCCTTCGCCGGCTCCAACGTCGCGCCGGCGTGCGGATAGGTTTGCGCGAGCAATTCCTTCAACGCGGCCAGTTCGATGGCGTTCGGCGGCGTCACGTTGTCGGTATCCAGCGGGGTCGCGTTCTCCGCCAGCGCGAAACGTTCATCCAGCGGATGGTGGAATTCCCAGCGCAGCAGCTCGTTCGCGCCCGCGGCCCCGCTCCACGAATCCGCCGCCACCGATTGCGCAAACCAAAGCCGCAGCCAGTCGAGCGGAGTGGTGGCCTGAAGCAATGCGTGGTCGGCGACGACCGCCGGCTCGCGCCAGCGCGCGGCTTCATCCTGCTTCGCCGCCGTGCCGCAGAGCAGAAGCGTGTCGCGCGCCCGCGTCAGCGCAACGTAGAACAAGCGCATCTCCTCGCCGAGCAGCGCGCGTTTTTCGCGTTGCGCCGCCAGCCAGTGCGCGGCGCTCGGATAACGCCGGCGTGAATCCGGCGGCAATACTCTCGGGCAGAGTCCGAGTTCGTCATCCAGCAAGATATCCGCGCTGAGGTCGCGCATGTTGAACCGCGAGCCCAGCCCGGCCAGCGCGACGACGGGGAACTCGAGTCCCTTGCTCGCGTGGATGGTCATCAGCCGCACCGCGTTGTCGGAAGCCGCCGCCGCGGGTTCGTGTCGCACCTCGGCTTCCTCCTGTTCCGCGATGAAGCGCAGGAAGCGGAACAGCCCTTCGCGTTGGAACGGATCGTACCGCCGCGCCAACTCCACGAGCCGCCGCACGTTGGCCGCGCGCTCCGCGCCGCGTTCGCCCGCCAGCAACCACGCTTCGTAATGCGTCTCCGTCAGCGCGGTTTCGAGGCAGTGCGTGAGCGAAGTGTGGCGCACCAGCTCGCGCCAGCGATGGAACTGCTTGAGGAAAGTCTGAACTTTCGGGCTGAGGCCAGCGGAAGATTTTTGCAAGGCGAACCACAGCAAGCCGTCCCGCTGCGCGAGGCGCACGGCCACGAGTTCCGCCGCCGAAAGCCCGGCCAACGGCGAGCGCAACACGGCCAGCAGCGGCACGTCTTGCAACGGATTGTCCAGCAGCCGCAGCAGATTCAGCAAGTCCGCGACCTCGATGGCGTCAAGGAAGCCCGCCCGCGCCGCGTGCAGCGGCACGCCGCTTTGATGGAAGGCCTTCGCAAAGATCTCCGCACGCCCCGCCACGCCGCGCGCCAGCACGACCATGTCGCGGTATTCCACGGCGCGGAAATCTTTTTTGTCTTTGTCCCAGATCTGATGGCCGGATTCCTTCAATTCGCGCAAACGCCGCGCGATGAGCCGCGCCTCCCGTTCGGTGGATTGCAAGTCGGGCAGGTCATTTGGCTTCGCGCCGGGTTCGGGCGCGGCGTCCGGCTCGGCAGCATCGTTGGCGTCGGTGTCTTTGGTGATGATGTGCAACTCCACGCGCGGCGCGACGTCGGCGGCGCGCGTGAGCGGCGTGCGCCCGGTGCGGTCGCCGAACTGTAGTTCCGCCGTTGCGTCGTAATGCAGCCCGCCGATGACGGGACGCATCAGCGCGCGAAACAGCGGATTGATGAAGTGCAGCAACGCCTCGCGACTGCGGAAATTTTCCGCGAGCGGCAGCTTCTGGCCGGTTTTGCTGTCGCTCCAGCGCGTTTCGTAATCCTGGAAAATGCGCGGATCGGCGAGGCGGAAGCGGTAGATGCTCTGTTTCACGTCGCCGACGAGGAAGCGGTTTGCCGCCGCGCCGGCGCTGCTCACGGCGCGGAGGATGGCGTCCTGCGCGGCGTTGATGTCCTGGCATTCGTCCACGAAGACAAATTTGTATTTCTCGCGGCACGCCGCAGCGATCTTTGCGTCCCGCAAAAGCTCCAAGGCCAGTTGCTCCTGATCCGCGAAGTCGATGCCGCCCAGCTCGCGCTTCGCCGCAGTGAAGTCGGCGGTGAACTCCTGCGCGAGTTCCAGCAACGTGAGCAGATGCGTGCGCGTCCACGCCCAATCCTGCGCGAGCGCCGCGCCGGCATCGCGGGTGAGTTCGTGCAGGAATGCAGCGGCCGCGAAAAACTTTTCCAGCGGGTCGCGGCACCGACCTTTCGTGCCGCGCTTCCATTCGGCGGTGTCGGCGGCGACGATGCGTTCCACGGCGGCCGCGCCGGCGGCGAAGTTGGCGTCTGCCGGCAAGGCGTTCAACGCAGCGAGGCTGGCGGCGACATTCGTGCTTTCAGCGGCGCGCGCCGCGACGGGTTCGCGCCAGAGTTCCGCCCATTCGGCGATGCCCTTCACGAGTGCCGCGCGCCAGCCATCGGGGGCTGAGGCGCGGACGGCGGCGATCTGTTGCGCGAACCAGGCGGCTGGCGCGGCGAGCGTCTGCGCGTGGCGGTGGATCTGCACGACGAGGTGGCGGATGCCGTCGTCGCCGCTGCCGTTGCCGTAGTGACGGACGAGTTCGCGGACGGCGGCGGAGTTGAGCGTCGTTCCGGCGTAGTGCCGTTTGAACAATTCATCCAGCACGGCGTGGATGAGCGGCTTGGTCTGCGATTCGTCGAGGACGGTGAACTGCGGGTCGAGGCCGAGCGCATGGAAATTGCGACGGATGAGTCCGAGGCAAAAGCTGTGCAGCGTGGAGATGGGCGCGGTCTCCAGCAGCGCGAGTTGTTCAGCGAGGTGGTTCTCCTCGGCTTCCGCGGCGGTCGCCGGCGCTGCATGCAGGGCTTTGCGGATGCGGTCGCGCATCTCCGCCGCGGCCGCTTCGGTGAACGTGACCATCAAAATGTTTTCGACGGAGCAGCGGTTTCCTTCCGGGTCGCGCTCGCGGAGGATGAGATCAAGGCAGCGTGCGGTGACGGTGTGGGTCTTGCCCGTGCCCGCGCCGGCGGCGACGAGCACATTGCCGCGCGCGGTCACGGCGGCGTTTTGCTGGGCGGTGAGCCGACTCATGATTTTTTTCCTCCGCGCTGCGGTTTTGCGGCGGGCGCTTCTGGCGCGACGGGCTTCGGCGGCTCGGCCAAGGTGCGGAAAGGCTGCGTCCAAGCATCGAAGCGGCAGACGTTGGCGTAATCGCAGCGCGAGCACGCGGTTTCAGCGCCTTTGCGATACGGCGCGGGCGCGATGCTGCCGGAGAAGATTTCGGCGCCGAAGCGGCGCAGGTTCGCCACGGCGCGATCAAGCAGTTCGCGGAACGCGGCGGTGGTCATGCGGTCGTGGCTGCGGGAACTGGTCTTGAATTGCTCGCCGTTCTCGCGCGGGTCGAGCTGCGCGAGGATGTGTTCATCGTAGCGGCCGGCGTGCTGGAAACTTTCGCGGAGCGCGGCGGCGGGGTCGGCAAGCGCTTCGGCGCGGGAGCTGGCGGACTCGAATTCGCCGCGCAGGTTGACGTAGAAAACGCCGGCGGGCGTGAGCGCTTTCGCGCCGAGTGTTTCCGCGGCGGCGGGAAGTTTTTCCAGCACGGCTAGGTAGGTGGGAAGTTGAAGTTGCAGGCCGTGATGGAGCTTGAGGCGATCGGGTTTGCGGCTGCTGGATTTGTAATCCACGACGACGGCGAGCGCGGCTTCAGTGCCGCCGTCGCGGAGCACATCCACGCGGTCGATGCGGCCGCGCAAGAGCAGGGCGCGGTCGGCGGCCAGATCCACGCGGAGCGCGGGCCAGGGGTTGTCCTTGAGGCCGAAACCGACTTCGACGAGCGCGGGGTCGAACTGGTAATCGCGCGCCCAGCCGATGAGGACGGCGATGAGCGTTTCGAGCGCCCCGAGGAGGAGTTCGCCGGAGAACTTGCGCGCGGGGTCGGCGGTGAAAAGTCCTTGGCGGTAGCTCGCGAGCAGTTTTTGGCCGATGCGGCGGACGCGGGCGCGGGCTTCATCGGGCGAGACGTCACGCCAGCGGAGGTTTTCGGCGGTGAGTTCGTTGTGGAAGACGGTGAGGACTTCGTGCTGGAACGAGCCCCGCTCGCGGGCGTCGAGCTCGAATTGTTTGCGTTCCTGGGCGCGCAGGCCGTGGCCGATAAAGAACTTGAACGGACAGGCGGCGAAATCTTCGAGGGCGCTGATGGAGGTGCGGAGTTCGTGGCCGTAAAGCTGCTCGGCGGCGGCCGGCGGCAGGTGGTCGCGCTCGGCGGCGGCGAGTTGGCGGGCGCGGGCGAGAGCGGGCTGGAGTTTGGGCAAGGCAAACAACTCTTCCGCCGGCAGGCTGCGAGTGATGCTTTCGTTTTGCAGCCGGATCGCGGGCGTGATGCTTTCGCACGGATGGACGATATCGCTGAAGCCGGCGGGTGGTTGCCACGCTTCGGGCTTCAAGCCCGGGAAAATCTTCTCGAGGTGGTCGAAAAACGCGGAGCGGTTGAGTTTGTTGCCACGGGAGTCGCTGGCGGCGCAGGTGAGCAGCAGGCGTTCGCTGGCGCGGGTGCAGGCGATGTAGCCGTAGAACCATTCGTGGCCGAGGCGATGACGGGTGCCGGGGCTGAGGCGGAGTTTCTTGTCGGCGAGAATGAGCGCGTCGCGTTCGAGTTCGTTGAGGAGCGGGTCTTCGCTGGGCGGCGCGGGGAAGACGCCTTCGTTAAGGCCGAGGACGCAGGCGAATTTCAGCTCGGGATTGCGCGAACGGTCGATCGCGCCGACGAGCACCTGATCGAGCGCGGGCGGGATGACGCCGACGGTGAGGGTGGCGAGACCGGCTTCGAGGATGGGGAGCCAGTCGCGGACGGGCAGGGCGGTGGCGGGGAACGCGTGCTCCAGATTGTCAAGCCACTGCTGCAATTGTTCCCAGACGGTCGCGTGAAGTGCGGAGTGCGGAGTGCGGAGTGCGGAATTGGCGGACGTTACGCTCCAGGTCTCCAGAATTTTTTCGGCGGCGAGGTCGCGCCAGAGTTCGCGGAGGGCGGCGGCGAGTTGAATGCCGGTGAGCGGCGCGGCGGCGGCTTGGGCGAGCGCGGCGAAGGGCGGAATCAATTTCTGGCGCAGGCGTTCGGCTTCGGCGGCGATGGAAGTGTTTTCCGGCAGGATGAGCGGTTGCCGCCAGAGGTTGCCGTCCCAACCGTGTTCGAGCGCGGCGTTTTCGAGCCAGTCGATCTCTTCCTCGCGCGCGGGGACGAGGCCGGTCTTGAGCGCGCCGAACCAATCGGCTTGCCGCCAGCCGTAGGCGACGGTGCGGAGCGCGGAGCGGGTGAGTTCGGCGAGCGGGTGGTGGGCGACGGGTTCGCGGCGGTCGAGGAAATAGGGAATCTCGTAGCGGGCGAACACGCGGCGGAGCGTGTCGGCGTAGCCAACCAGCGAGCGGACGAGCACAGCACAGTCGCGGAAACGGCCCCCGCCGCGGATGTGCCGGCAAATCTGCCGTGCCGCGAGCGTGGCCTCGGCTTCGGGGTTTGCGCATGTGAATGCGGTGATGGCCGAGGTGGGCTGGGCGTAATTCTGGGGGGCGGCCCAGCTTTGCCCGAGATGGAACAGGTCGCTTGCTTGGAAGCGGGTCGTTTGCGGGTCGCACGACAGGGTTTCGACGGTGACTTGGGCGGCGGGAGTTTCTTTGAGCCTCTGATGGCAGCGCTGAAACGTCTGGCCGACGACGGCCCAAGGTGAACGCCAGGAGGGTTCGGCAGTCGGCGTGCCGCCGAGGCAGAAGGCGAGGGTGGCGCGTTCGCAACGCGGCAGGAGGGCGGTGAGAAGGTCGAGTTCCTGCGCGGTCATTTCAGCGAAGCCATCAAGCCAAAGCCGCGCCACGCGGAATGAAGAATCAGCAGCACGGAGCGCGGCGGTGGCGGCGTCGAGGACGGTGTCGGGGTCGTGGAGGTGGTTCGCGGCGAGCCAGTCGCGATAATCGCCGAGGAGCAGGGCGAAGTCGTGGAGTTTGTCACGGAGCTGGGCCGGGCCGGAAACTTTGGCGGCGAGGTGCGTGAGGCGTTCGGCGGAGATCTGGCTGCATTGGAGTTCGCGGAGCAAGCGGCTCAGGCGCGTCGCGAAACCGGGGAGGCGCGCGGTGGCGTGGAAGACGCGGAGCTTGGTCTGGTTTTGCGCGAGCAGGGCGCGGAGGACCATGACGCGGCCTTCGTCGTCGAGCCAATCGGGCGTGGCGGGGCTGGCTTCGGCCAGGAGAAATTGGGCGAGGCGGTCGAAAGAAAGGATCTGCAGGCGCGTGTAGCCGGCGAGGGAATTGTCGGCGAGCAACTGGCGTTCGAGTTGGGCGGTGGCTTGCTTGGGGGCGAGGAACAGCAGCGGCTGGCCGTCGGGTGACCGGCGCAATTCATCACGGATTTCGGCGAGGCAGCGGAAGGTTTTGCCGCTGCCCGCCGGGCCGAGGAGAAATTGCGCGTGCATGGGGCAGATGTTTCCCGGAAACGAGCGGCGGCGGAAGAAAATTTATTCCGCCATGGGTTGGTTGTCCCCAGAACTGGTGACTGGCAGGTGACGTCGTTCCGTCTATCGTTGCACCGAACCCGCAAACCAAGTTTGACAGAGCTGCATCGCCTATATGAAGAGCCGGACACGAGTGTCCGGCTTTTCTTTTTTTGAGGCAGCTCAATTTTTCTTCCGGCGGGTCAGGTTGGCGATGACTCCCAGCACCGCGATTCCCGCACAACTCCAGCCGAAAACGTCGCCGTGGCGGCGGTGGAAGGTATCCGGGCGGGCGGCATCGGCGGCAGCGATGGGGATTTGCAGGGTGATCGCGCCGGCTGCGTAAATGCTGCCGCTGGAGTCGCGCAAGGTATCGCGTCGGCGGCCTTGGGCGTCAATCCAGCAGGTGAGGCCGTTGTTGCAGGAGCGGAGGAGCGGGCGTCCATTTTCCACGGCGCGGAAAACGGCGGCGGCGGCTTGCTGCCATTGGGCGGCGCCTTGGCCGAACCAGCCGTCGTTGGTGAGATTGAGGAGCAGGTCGGTGTCGTCCGGGGTGGTGCGGGCAAGCTGCGGGAAGACGTCCTCGAAGCAGATGAGCGGAGAGATGTTTAGGGAAAGATTTTCCAGCGCGAACCTCCCCGGCTGCGTGCCCGCCGCGAAACCGCCGGTGATGGGGGTGAGCCATTTTACGAACGGCAGCCAGCGCACGAGCGGGATGTATTCGCCGAAGATGACGAGCTGGCGTTTGTGGTAGCGGGCAACAAATTCGCCGGCGGGGTTGAAGAGGAACGCGGCGTTGAAGACGTCGTAATCGCTGCCGACAAGACTGGCTCGGAAGTCGTCCGCGCCGAAAATCATCCAGATACGGTGCCGGACGATGAGGTTGGTGATCGCGGTGTAATTGGCTTCGTTTAGCTCCGGCAAAGCGGCTTCGGGCCAGACGAGCAGGTCGGTTTCGTTGGTGAGGGCGCGCTCGGAGAGTTCGAGCAACCGGGTGAAGCGGTTGGAGTTTTCGCGCGTATCCCAGATCATCGTCTGCGGAATGCTGGGCTGGATGCAAGTGACGCGCAGGGTGCGGCCGGACGGAGTTGGTTCACGCAGCCGGGCGCAGCCAAATGCAAAAATAGCGGCGACCATGGCAAGCGGGAGGATGATTTCCGCCTGCCACGCGAGGCGGCGGGTGGGCTGGAGCAGGAGGCTGCGGCCGGCATTGTAGAGCGACAGCGAGACCCACACGACAAGGAACGAGACGCCATAGACGCCAGTAGCGGACGCAACCTGGATGAGCGGCGTGAGTTCGGCCTGCGACGTGCCGAGCAGATTCCACGGAAAGCCGGTGAGGAAACGCGCTTGCAACATTTCCAGGGCCACCCAGGTCGCCGCGCCGGTCAGCGCCCAGCGCAGCCGCTGCGCCCAGTTGGCAATCGGCGACTGGCTGTTGGAAATCAGCCAGACCCACGTCGCGGAGAAGAGCGCGACGTAGGCGCTGAGAGCGACCCAACCGAGAATGGGAAACCATTTCACGGGAATCAGCAGCAGCCAGTAGAGTGCGGCGAGCGCGAAGGCGAATCCGCCCAGCCAGCCGAGGCGAAAAGCGCCGCCGCCGGATTTGCCGTGCGCCGCGGCGAGTAGCAGCGCAGGGGCAACCCATGCGAATCCAGCGAGGCCAATTTTCGGAAACGCGGCGGCGAGCAGCAGGCCGGAAATGACGGCGAGCAGGCGGCGACTCCACGGGCTGTTCCAATAGTTTTGCAACGGCAGGAGCTTGCCGCAATGGTTGCGAAAGACAAGTTTCCGCCATAGCGTGGCGGCGAAACGTCCATGACCGAACCCGCCGTCCCATTGCGCCTTTTCATCGCCGTCAACCCGCCGCCGGAAGTCCGGGAGCGGTTGGGGTTGTTGCTGCGCCGGCTGAAGTTCCCGCTGGCGCGCGCGGGCATCACCCGGGCGAAGGCGGCGCAAATCCAGCTCCCGCTGAAATTCCTTGCTGATGTTCCGGCGGATGCGGCGGGCGATTTGGCGGCGGCAATCCGGCGCGGCAGCAAAGGTATTCCGCCGTTCACGCTGCGCGGGGAAACGCTGGGCGTTTTTCCCGGAGGCCGCAAGCCGCGTGTCATTTGGGCCGGCGTGGGCGGGGAACTCGAGGTGTTGCGGCGGTTGCAGGAGGGCGTCGAGCGGGAGACGGGCTGCTGGCGCGCGCCGGAGCGGGGGAATTTCGCCCGCACCTGACGCTGGGCCGGGTGCGGTATCTCACCGCCGCACAGGCGCAGACGTTGCGGGAGAAGCTCGCAGCCTTTTCGCGATTTGGAATTCGGCGGCGGCCGCACCGCCGAGGTGGAGTTGATGCGGAGCGAGCTTTCCAGTGCAGGTGCGGAGCAGCATTCAATGGCGGCGTTTCCCCTTCGCGCTTGCGGCGAGGCGCGGCTCTGCTAGTTTCACGGCACTATGGCACTCGACGACATTCTATTGGAAGCCGAAGAAAAAATGATCAAGACCGAGCAGGTCGTGCAGAACGAATTTGCCGGAGTCCGCACGGGTAAAGCTTCACCCGCGCTCGTGGAAAACATCCAGGTGGAGGTCTATGGCTCCATGATGCGCATCCGCGAACTTGCCGGCATCAGCACCCCCGAACCGCGCATGCTCATGATCCAGCCGTGGGATCAAGGCTCGGTGCAGCCCATCGAGAAGGCGATCCAGAAGGCGAACATCGGATTGAACCCGGCGGTGCAGGGCAAGTTCATCCGGCTGGTGCTGCCGGATCTGAATACCGAGCAACGCGAAAAATTCTGCAAAGCCTGCAAAAAGATGGCCGAAGACGGCCGTGTGGCCATCCGCCATGTCCGGCGTGAGGCGATGGAGCAGTTGAAGAAGCACGGCCACGACAGCGGCGTGACCGAGGACGAGGCCAAGAAGGCCGAAGCCGAAGTCCAGAAGCTCACCGACCAATACACCAAGAAAATTGACGACCATCTCGCGCACAAGGAGAAGGAAATCATGACGGTGTGAGCGGCGGTTTCGCTGCTGATTTATGAGACGGCTGTCTTGTCTGGCGACTGCCTGGTTGGTGTTGGCGGCGTTTTCCCGCGATGCCGCTGCAGAAAAATACACCTTTGGCGAAGTGCCTCCGCCGGCCAAGTTCCCGGGCGCAGTGGATCATTCCCGGGCCACGCCTGCCGGGCCCGGTGCGGTTCCGCCGCAGGTGAAGCCCAAACCGGTCCAGACGAATTCCGTTCCGCCCAAGGACGTTGCGCCGGTGATCCGTCCCCGGGTGGAAGTTCCCAAGCCGATTGCCATCGCACCGCCGGTGGTCAAGCCCGAGCCCGTCGTTGAAAACGCGGCGCCGGCGGCGCCAAAATCCCCGCCTCCAGTCCGTCCGCCCGGGCCGCTCGTCGTCAAGCCCGGTGGCGGGATCAGCGGCAAGGTCATGATGGCGGACGCGCGCGGCCGGTTCGTGATCTTGAATTTTCCGTTCGGGCAGATGCCGGCGGTCAATGCGGCGCTGGACGTCTTTCGCCACGGCGTGAAGGTCGGGGAGATCAAAATCACCGGGCCACAGCGTGACGATAACACGGCAGCAGATGTGATTTCCGGGGAGCTGCAAACGGGCGATGTGGCGCGCCAGCGCTGATCACTTCCGCCGGGCAGCTTGTTTTTCCGCTTCAGCGGCTTTCGTGGAGAGCGGTTTCTGGTAGGGCGAATTGAGATTGAAATAGATGCCGCAGAGCGGGCGGTCGCTGTCCGTCTGGCTCAGGATCACCGTCACAAACTTGTCCAGCGCGATGCCGTGGCGCATATGCGGGCCGCGGTCGGCGTAGGCGCGGATGGCTTTGTTCACCAGCGAAACCATCGAGGCTTCGAACTCATCCGGGGTCTTGTGGATGCAGATGATGTAACGGTCGTAGGCTTTCAGCGCCTCGGCCATTTCAAGTTTGAAGGTATCCGCAGTCACGGGAAAAGCATACGCCGCGACGCTGAAAGTGCAACCCGGAACTCCTCCGGCCTCACGCTCCGGGCGCTTCCCGTTGCAACTTGGGCCGCGCGCCGAACAATGCCGTGCCGACGCGCACGATGGTCGCGCCCTCCTCGATGGCTACCTCGAAATCGCCGCTCATCCCCATGCTCAATTGCGGCAGCGGCGCCCCGAGAATCTGCTCGCACTGTTCCTTGAGTTCGCGCAAGCGGCGGAAATGCGGACGCGCCTTCTCCGCGTCCGTCACATACGGCGGCACGGTCATCAGTCCGTGGATCTCGAGGCGCGGCAGCCGGTTCAACTCCGCCAGCTCGGCCAACAACCGCTCCGGCGCGTAGCCGAACTTGCTCGCCTCGCCCGCGACGTTCACCTCCAGCAATACCGGCATCGGCTTGGCGGCGACCGCGGCGCGTTTGTTGATCTCCTGCGCGAGCGCGAGGCTGTCCACGCTCTCGATCAGCTGAAACAGCTCCACGGCATCGCGGCATTTGTTCGATTGCAGGTGGCCGATGAGATGCCAGCGGGCTTTGCCGGGGCAGAGCGGGATTTTCGCCTTGGCCTCCTGTACCTTGCTCTCGCCGAAAAGGAGTTGCCCGCACGCGGCGGCGGCGGCGATGGCTTCCGGCGGATGCGTCTTGGAAACGGCGAGCAACGTCACGGCGTCAGGGGCGCGGCCGGCGCGGGCGCACGCGGCGGCGATGCGTTGGCGGATGGAATTCAGATTGGCGGCGATGTCCACACGGCAAATTAACCACAAAGTCACGCAGGCACAAAGCTGCAAAATTTCTTCGTGTCTTCGTGTTTTCGCGGTTATTTTTGGCGCATGAATTACTGGCTCGTGAAATCCGAACCGGAAGCCTACGCGTGGGCGACCTTCGTCAAAGAAGGCAAGACCGCGTGGACGGGCGTCCGCAATTTCCAGGCGCGAAACCACCTGCGCGCGATGCAGGCCGGCGACCGGGTGCTCTTCTACCATAGCGTCACCGACAAGCAGATTGTCGGTGTGGCGCGGGTGGTGCGGGAGTTTTATCCCGACGCCACCGCCGCGGAAGGGGATTGGTCGTGCGTGGACCTCGCGCCCGTGGAGCCGCTGGCGAACCCCGTTTCGCTAGAAACCATCAAGGCGGACAAGGTGCTGCGCGAACTGCCGCTGGTGAAGCAATCACGGCTCTCGGTGACGCCGCTGACGAAAGTGCAGTTTGAGCGCGTGCTGGAACTTTCAGGGACAAAGGGTTGAGGCGCGCCATAGGGAGAAGTGACTTTCGCCAATTCTCGCATTGGGCCACGGTCTCATAATCAATCTGCAAACCACTCAAAAAATCTCCGAGGTCGAGCCGCCCAAGGACAACGACCAGCCCAACAGAGACAACAAGCAATGTGAGCGCCGGCCAGATGCGATGATAGACCGCAAGCCGCCACCCGACAGCCACGAGTCCGATCGTCGCCAAGGCAACGACTGGCAGCGCCATGAGTCCGAACCAAGTGGACGGATCATGAAACGTGAACCCGAGGTCTTTCGGGGCTGGCTGATGCGGCGTGGGTCAAGGCCTCAAGTGCAAACGAGCGCGCACAACGAACGCGTACAGCAATGCCAGCCATGCGAGAGCATATGCGGCCAGAATCACTGGCAGACGGTTCGGTGACTTCATCCTGATGACTGGCGAGTTCCTGGAGTGGTCGAGCGGCCTGACATTGGAAGGACGGTGAGTTATCGTCTGGCAGAAGTTTTATCCAGAACCGGCTTCACTCGCGCGTTAGCGATTGCCGCACGAACGGGTGGTTGGTAGTTTCGGCCGCATGAAACACTTCCTCGCCATCTTGGTCGCCGTGATTGCTCTGGTCCGTCCCGCCGCCGCAGGGTTGGAGCCCGGGTTTGTCAGCTTGTTCGACGGAAAAACGTTTGCCGGCTGGCAGATGGCCACGGAGAACGCCAACACCTGGAGCATCGAGGACGGCGCGTTGGTGGCGCGCGGGGCGCGGTGCCACTTGTTTTATGTGGGGGACGAGAAGCCGTTCCGGAATTTCGAGTTGATGGTGGACGTGATGACGGCGACGAACTCGAACGGCGGGATTTATTTCCACACCAAGTACCAGGAGAAAGGCTGGCCGACCACCGGTTTCGAGACGCAGGTGAACGTGAGCCACAGCGATTACAAGAAGACCGGCAGCCTCTACGACGTGGTGAAT
>JAFMIX010000272.1 GCA_017853785.1 Verrucomicrobiales bacterium | reverse complement strand
AACAACGGACGCAACCGGTTCAGATTTGGAAGGCATGGCTTTTTTGGCAAGTGGACTGCGTAGGAGCTAAACAAACTCCCACCGGCGGGTCAAAGAGTTTTCCACCGCAACGGAGACTGTTTGACCGGAGAAAATCACGGAGCTCACTCCAAACTCCGCCAACCTACCCGACCTGTTCCATACGAAAAACCGGTTGAAAGGTGAAACTGGTTGCAGCCGACCAAGCGCTGCCAGCCTGACCACCGGACACAGTTTTACAGAAGATCAGCAATCTGCTACGCTTTGAGCAGCCATGCGTATTCTGCTTGCCGAGGACGTGAAGAAAGTCGCGGAACACATCCGCGCCGGGCTCGTGGCCGAGGGCTATTCCGTGGATGTGGCGGCGGATGGCGACGAGGCGCTTTGGCTCGGCGAAATCAATCCCTACGACGCGATGGTGTTGGATGTGATGATGCCCGGCAAGGACGGCTTCACGGTGGTGCGCCAGTTGCGGCGGAAACAGATCACCACGCCCGTCATCTTCCTCACCGCGCGCAACGAGGTGGAGGACCGCGTGCGCGGCTTGGACGCGGGCGGTGATGATTATCTGACGAAACCGTTTTCCCTCGCGGAACTGTGCGCCCGGTTGCGGGCGTTGTTGCGGCGGCAGCGGCCGGGCGCGACCAACGTGGTGCGCGTGGCCGATTTGGAATTGGATCTGGTGGAACATCAAGCCCGGCGGGCGGGACAGGCCATCGAGCTCACGCGGCGGGAGTATGCGTTGTTGGAATTCCTCATGAGCGCCTCGCCCAAACCGGTGAGCAAGGCGGCGATCATTGAGCACGTGTGGGACCAGCATTTCGATTCCGAAACCAACGTCGTGAATGTCTACATCAAGCACCTGCGCGAGAAGATTGACCGCCCCGGCTTTGCGCCGCTCCTGCACACGGTGCGCGGCGTGGGGTTTGTGTTGCGCGAGGACACGGCGTGAAATCCATCCGCCAACTCCTGTCCCTCGGCCTGCTGGCGGGCTTCGCGCTGTTGTTGGGCACGGGTGCGCTGGTGCTTTATTTTTTCATGCGCACGGCGTTGCTGGGGCAATTCGATGCGGCGTTGCTGGGGCAGGCGGTGACGATGGCTTCCTCGGTGAAGGTGGACAACGCCGGGCTGAACTACCAGTTCTCGGATCAGGCGGAGAACGGGTTGGCGCCGCCTGGTGGCGTGGGCTATTATCAGCTTTGGGCGGTGGATGGAAAACTGGCGCGCCGTTCGCGGTCGCTGGGGGAAAGCCGGTTGCCGGAGGAATTCAGCCAGGCCACGACGCCGCAGTTTTTCAATCTCACGCTGGCGGGCAAGGTGGCGGGCCGCGGCGTGGGCTTCCGTTTCACCGCCGTGCCGGAAACCAGTCCGGGCGATAGCGCGCGCGGCCGGGACGAGGCGGCGGTCACGCTGGGGTTGGTGGTGGCGGCGGATCGCAGCCAGTTGGACCAGACGTTGAACACTTTCCTCGCCATCGTGGCGGTGACGACGATTCTGACGTTGTTCGCGACGGGGATGTTCGTGGATTTCGTCTTGCGCCGCGGGTTGTTCCCGCTCGACCAGCTGGCGGAGCAGGCGCGGCAGATCGGGGCGGGGTCGCTGGCGGCGCGGTTTCCGACGGCGGGCATGCCGGAGGAGTTGTCGCCGATCGGCGAACGGCTGAACGACCTGCTGGCGCGGCTGGAACGGTCGTTCATCGAGATGAGCGAATACGCCAGCAAGGTGGCGCATGAATTACGGACGCCGCTGGCGATTTTGCGGCTGAAGGTGGAACTGGCCGGCGGCAAGATTGCGCCGGATCTGGCGGATGAGTTGCAGACGGAGATCCAGCAGCTCGCGCATGTGGTGGACCAATCGCTCTTCATCGCCAAGGCCGAGCAGGGCCGGCTGAAGCTGTCGCCGCAGCAGCTTGACCTCGCACAACTGGTGGCGGAAGTCGCGGAGGATTTTTCACTGCTCGCCCAGGAACAACAGCGCCGGGTGGTGATCCAGCCGCGCCGCGCGCAATTGCCCGTATTTGCCGACCCGAAATACACCCGCCAAATCATCCACAACCTGCTGACTAATTCCCTCAAGCACGGCCAGGGCGACATCGTCGTCCGCTTCACCGGCCGCCAGCATTGCGCGGTCGCCATATTCAACCGCACCCGCCAGGCCGCCGCGCCGGAAACTCTCGGGCTGGGCTTGCGCGTGGTGGATTCGCTGCTGGCGCTGCAACCGCCCATCCGTTCCTGCCGCCGCGCCGGGCGGAAATATTTCGCTGTGCGCTTGGTTTTTCCCGCGGCGTCGGCGGAAACCATCGCCCAAAACCGTCTGCAGGCGGCGGCACTGGCGGCCAACATCTGACCGCCGCGTAAATTTTTTTTAATCTTCCCCGCCGGATTTTTTTAAACTTGTGTGTTATGGTGCGCCCATGACTTTCACGGCCCAACCCGCATCCGGAGGCGTATGGCGCTGATTGCGGCAGATGCGACGGCCGCGGTGTTCGACCGCGTCCGGCAAACGGCGCAATGCACCGTCACCGCGGGCTATTACCGGCTTACCTTCCACGCCATGAGCACCCGCTGCGGGGTGAGCTTCCGCACCATCGATCCACGGCTGGCGCAGGAATATCAGGATGAAGTCCTCCGCTGGGTCGCCTGGTTTGAAGCGCGTTATTCCCGCTTCATTCCCGAAAGCCTCATCAGCCGCATCAATGCCGCCGCCGGCGAGCACTGGGTGGAGGTCGATGCCGAGACGGACGCGCTGTTCGACCTCTGTCAGGAAATGATCTTCTTCACCCGCGGCGTGTTCGATCCCACCGCCGCGCCGCTCATCCAGTTATGGAACTGGAAGGCCAGCCCGCCTGCCATCCCCACGCAATCCCAGATCACCGCCGCGCAGGAACTCACCGGCTGGCGGCGGATTGAGCGGCGGCACGGCGGCATCTTCCTCCCGCACGCCGGCATGAGCCTCGACCTCGGCGGTATCGGCAAGGAATACGCCGTGGACCGCGTCTGCACGATGGCCTTGCAGCGCGGCATCGAAAATGTGCTCGTGGATTTCGGTCAGGACGTGCGGGTGCACGGTCAACCCCCGGAAAAGGGCGCGTGGCACATCGGTTTGGAAGATCCACAGCAACCCGGCCGCTGCTGGACCGGCGTGGCCGTCACCAACCACGCCGTCGCCACCTCCGGCGATTACCTGCGCCACTTCACCCGCAATGGCCGCCGCTTCGGCCACATCATTGACCCGCG
>JAFMIX010000271.1 GCA_017853785.1 Verrucomicrobiales bacterium | reverse complement strand
AATCCCCGCCCGGCAGCGACGCGCGTTCCAGCCCCATCAAGCCCGCGCCGTGCGTGTGTGAGAAGACGACGAGGATATTCTCCGGCGGCTGGCCGGTGGCCTGAGCGATGTGCGCGACGAGTTGCTGATGCTCCACCGCGCCGAGGACGCAGTGGTCGAGCGCGAGAAGGATTTGGCGAGACGGCGTGCCGGCGGTTTGCAACCGCCGTCCGTTGGCATCGGACGCGCCCGACGGCGGTTGCAAACCGCCGGCACGGGCAGCCTCGAACAACGCCACCGTCGCCCGCAGCGGGCGGTGGATACCCGTCGCCCGCTCGTGTTTCGCGGCGCCCCACATGCGGTGATAAATGTTGGCCGGCGGCGTGATGTCGCCCCACGCGAGGGCGAAGCGGCAGCGACTTTGCGGAGTTTCGAGTTGGGTCATGGCAGGGAATCGGACTTTGGACGCACCAGTGCTTGTTCAAACACGCTGCCCTCCGGCTTCAGCAGCCACCAGCACAGCGCGCTGCCGAGGTAGAGCACGCCGAAGGTGACAAGCACCACGTTCCAGTTTTGTTCCTTGCCCAGCAGCAGCGGCACGGCGAGCGGAAAGAGCATAGCCCCGAAGTTGCCGGTCATGTTCATCACACTGTTGACCGTTGGCACGTGCTCGCCGCCCATGTCTATCGTGATGGTGTAACCGCACGGCCCGGCGACCGCCGCGAAGAACGACCCCGCACTGATGATGAGCACCGCCGCGAGCGGGTCGGCGAAGAAATAGGCGGACAAAGTCAGCGCCGCACAGAGCCCGAGCGACACGACGGCCACGCCCTGACGCGCCATCCGGCGGCTGCCGGTGCGTTTCAGGACGGCGTCGGAAACCCAGCCGCCCGCGAGGCTGCCGACCACCACGGCAAGCAACGGGAGCATCGTGAGGAAACCGGACTTCACGATGGTCACGCCGCGTGCTTCCTGAAGATAGGTGGCGAACCAACTCGTGAAGAACATGTAGCCCGCCGCGCGGAAGAACTGCTGGCCGCAGATACACCACATGGCGGGGCTGGTGAGAAGTTGGAGCCAAGGGATGGCAGATGCCGGCGACTTGTTGTCGCCGCTCTGTTCAGCAACGGAAGCCACGGACGGCGGTTGCAAACCGCCGGCACCGGGACTGATGAGTTCCCGCTCTGCCTCATTCACTGCGCCGTGTTCTCGCGGCGTTTCGCGGAACCAGCCCCAAAACCACGCCGCCCACAGCAGCCCGGGCAAACTGTAGAGCACGAACATCCACCGCCACCCAATTTCCACAACGAGCCAGCCGGTCAGCGCCGCTCCCACCGCGCCACCCACGGACATGAAACTGCCGAGTGCTCCGGTCGCGAAGGCTTGGCCGGTCTTGGGAAACCACTTCGCCACGACGCCGGTGCAAATGGGAAACAGACCACCCTGCGAAACCCCCTTCACCACGCGCATCGCGAGCACGTTCACGAATCCGCCCAGCGCCGTCGCTGCCGTGGCGATGGACCACACGATGGCAAACGCCGGCAACGCCCGCCTTGCGCCGAACCGCTGACCGACCCACGCGCCGGGAATTTGGCAGACGGAATACGAAATGAAGAACGCGCTCATCAGCCAACCGGACTGCTCCTTCGTGAGGCCGAGGTCGCCGCGCACGGTGCTCTCGGCGACGGCAATGGCGTTGCGGCTCACGTAGGACAGCGCGGCGGCGGCACACAGGCCTGCGAGCACGACGAAGCGGGTGTTCGTCGGGGCGGCGATGGCGGGAGACGGATTCATTTCTCCAAGCCAAGCAACTTGAGACTGTCCCGCTGAATCATCGCCTCGATTTGGTTCACATCGAGTCGCGGCAGCTTCGTGCCTTCGAGCATGTCGTTCAGCGCGCGCAGGCCGGCGATGCTGGCGTTGACGGTCGTGAACGGGTAGTCGGTGCCGAAGAGGAGCTTGGGCCAGACACCGTATTCCTGCGCGAGCATCAGGCTGTGGTAGAGCTGGAAGGGCCGGTAGTGCAGCGCGCTCACGTCGGCGAAGACGTTGTCGTGCTTGCGGATGGTGACGAGGCACTCGGCTTCGTAGGGATGGCCGAGGTGCGCGAGAATGATTTTCACGCCGGGGAATTTCAGCGCGACGGGCTCGATGAGACGCGGCAGCGTGAAGGCCAGCGGCGCTTGCGCGACGAACGTCGTGCCCGCATGCAGCAGCACCGGCAACGCGTGCTGCTCGGCGTAGCGCCAGAGCGGGTCGAGCCGCGCGTCATCCATGCTGAAGCCAGCATACATGGGCAAGAGCTTGATGCCACGCAGGCCGAGTTCCTCACGGCCCGCGCGCAGTTCGCGCTCCCAGCCGTCCTGCGTCGGGTCCACGGAGAGGAAGCCGATGAGCCGGTCCGGGTGCGCGGCGACGTAGTCCGCCACGAGCCGGTCGTCCACCCACACACCGCTCAGGCGCGCCTTGCCGCCGAAGACGATGGTGCGCGTGTCCGGCGGCGCGCTGGCTGCGTAGTCCTCGAACCGCACGCGCAAATCCACCGGTTGCCCACCCCGCGCCCGCTGCGCCTGCCGGATGAAGTCGGCGGAGAAATCCTCCGGGAACCGCCAGTAGTGGGAGTGAACGTCGATGGTCATGGCAAAAGGAACCATGAGTGGACACGAACGCGCACGAGGGAATTCGCCGTGGCTACTGACTCGGCCTCCTCGGCGAGTTGGTGGAATGGGCGCTTGAACCACAGACGACGGAGACTAAAATCCAAACTTGAGAAGCGACCCGGCGCAAACTGGTTGAAATATGGGCAAACTAACGGACCTGCAAATTGAAGAGTATTTCGATACGCATTTGCCTTACCGGAATGGAATCCTTCTTGTGCATATGAAGCTCTGCGCGCCCGGTCCATGGCACGGCGACAAGCACCTGTTGAATGCCAGTTTTGAAGCCTCATTGGTGACCGGAAGGATGTTTTTGAACGTGTTGGGGGTTGGGAAGAATAGCAGAGACGAGCTCGAACCATATCGCTTCCGAAAGGACGATGTGAGCGCTGAGGACTTGAAAGGGAAGTTGATTGACGTCCAGAACCTTCCACATGGAGAGGGGGACCTGTTTGTTGGCTTTCTGAAAATGGCGGACAAGGGAGCTGCACATCTGACTCTGCCCATGAAGCATCCTTGGGATAAAACTCATGAGGCGATTCTGAGGATTCAGCATTATGTCAGGACCAATTTGTATCAGGCCACAGGACGTTCGTGGTGACACGCTTGGCGTTGCTT
>JAFMIX010000270.1 GCA_017853785.1 Verrucomicrobiales bacterium | reverse complement strand
CGGCCATGCGGGCGGGAATCATGACCATGTGCCAGCTCGCCCATGAAAAAATGGGGCCGAAGGGGCTGCTCCTCTTCAACCCGCTTCACGGCACGGAGAACGGCGACCTGCTCCCCGCGACGGACGGCGCGATGATCGACAATTTCGACCGGACGCTCTTTCGCTCGGACGACACCAAACCCACGGCACCAGATGCGAAGAGCCTGGATTTGATGACCGAAGGCATCGAGGCCATGAGCAAGGCCGCGAAGCAGGGAAAAATCGTCATCTTCAAGGCATGGCCGGGATTTCACCAGAAGGACAAGGGGCTGATGAAGCGTCCGCACGCGGAGCTGGCGAAGCTGGCCCGCGAACGTCTCACCTTTCCGCTCGCGAGCTTCCTGATCGCCGCGGGCCCGCACTGCTATTTCCAATATACCTGGGGCTGGGGAGCCGACTGCGGCACGTTTGACTGGTATCCCGAGTTCGACAAACCGCTCGGCGCCCCCAAAGGCGACGCCAAGCGCGACGGCTTCAAATACACGCGCGAGTTTGAGCACGCGTCTGTGTTCGTGGACCTGGAAACGAAGACGGCCAAGATTGCTTGGAAATGAAACGCACCCTGCCTTTCCTCGCAGCGCTGCTGCTCGCGCCGTTCACTGCGCTGCACGCCGCCGACGGCGCAAAGCCCAACATCGTCTTCATCTTCGCCGACGACTGGGGCTGGGGCGACTTGTCCTGCCATGGCGCAGAACATTGGTTGAAGACGCCGCACATTAATCGGCTCGCGCACGAGGGCATGGACTTCCAGCAGTTCAATGTGCTGAACGGCGGGGTCTGCGGTGGGAGTCATGGAGGCCGGCCGCACGCATCGCTGCCAGACGTGGTGGAGGTTGCAAGAAATGCGTAACCAACCGCCGGTCACGGGTATGTTCTGTTGATGAATCCCGAGTTAGCCAGCCTGATCACCGCGAGCCAGCGGAAGCTCTATGCCTACATCCAGTCGTTGTTGGACAATTCGGCGGCTGCGTGGGACGTGCTGCAGGAGACGAATGTGGTGCTCTGGAAAAAGCAGGCGGAGTTTCGGCCGGGGACGAAGTTCGACGCGTGGGCGTTCACGGTCGCGCGCTTTCAGGTGATGGCCTGGCTGCGCGACCGCAAACGCGAGCCGCTGGATGTGATGACGCCGGAATTGTGCGATCTGCTGGCGGAAGACGCGGCTGTCCAGGCGGCGGAATTTGATCACCGAATGGCGGCGCTGCAGAAGTGCCGCGAGCAGTTGCCGGAGCGGGCACGCCGGCTGGTGGACCTTTATTACGAACGGGGTCGTAGCGTGAAGGAGGTGTCCGCAGATTTGTCGATGGGAACGGAGGCCGTGAAGCAGGCGCTGTTCCGGCTGCGGCGCATGCTGCAGGACTGTATCGAAGGTCACTCCATCGCTTCCGATTCCTTATGAACACGTCTCGAAACGAAAACCCGCGCGACTGGATGGAGCGCGTGCTCATCAGGCTGCGGGAAGGCGAAGCGACGCCTGAAGAGGTCACTCAACTCCGCGCGTTGCTCGCCGGGGATGCCGGGGTGCGCCGCGCGTATTTGCGTGCGAAACAGATGGACGCGCTGCTCGAGACGGTGCCGATGCGGCAGGACGCGGCACAGCCCGAGCCGGCGCCGGGTGCGACGGCATCGCTGTGGTGGAAGGTTGCGGCCGTCGCGAGTGCGGCAGCTGCGGTGGTGGCGTTTGCGATCATCGGCCTGGGAGGAGGCGGTCGTGAGCATCGGCATAGGAATGGAACGGTGGCACTGCTGCATTCGAGTTTCGAGGCAGTGATAGACGGGCGCGAAGTCCTCGAGGGTGAGCAGCCTATGCGCCCGGGAACCTACAAGCTGGAGCGCGGGAGCGTGCAGTTGCGTTTCTCGAAGGGCGCGGAAGTGGTGATCGAAGGTCCGGCGGCGTTCGATCTCGTGGATGCAAATACGATGCACCTCAATCAAGGCAGTGTCTGGGCGCATTGCCCGGATGAGGCGCGTGGCTTTACAGTGCGCATGCCGGGCGGCCGGGAGCTCGTGGATTTCGGCACGGAGTTCGGTGCGCGTGTGAATTCCGAGGGCACCTCGGAGGTGAATGTGATCCAAGGTGAGGTGCAGATTCGTGATGCGGTTTCCAAACCTCTGGATATCACCGCGGGAAAAGCGGCGAGCTGGGAACTTACCGCGCCGCCCATCGCCACGAGTGCGGCGGCGATGAGGCCTTTTCAGTCCGCGACGATGCTCGCGGCGAAGATGAAAGCCGCGCCCGCGGTGGCTGCGCAAACGGTGGTGTCGTTTCGCGACCTCAAGGGAGGCGACTGGAACCGCGCCGAAAACTGGCGCGGCGGGGCGTCTCCAGGTGCACATGAATTGGAACGCGCCGTAATCAATCAATCACGTGTCGTGCGCGTGCTGCCGGGATTGCCACCGCCGCCGCATCCGGTGGACATTCATGTGAGCAATGGTCCTCCGCCGAATGCGCCTCCCGACGGCACCCTGGAGATCGAGGGGAATCTGGAGTGCCAGATGCTGCGCATCGCCACGGCGGATGGCGCGGACGGCATCGTGCGACAGACGGCCGGCACGGTGAACGTCACTGGCTCGCTTCTCGCCGCCTCGCACGAAGGGGCACCGGCCATGGCTGCGTATGTGTTGGCCGACGGCGCATTGAATGTTGGGCACGTCATCGCGCTTGGGCGACGCGGCCCCGGCGTGTTGACGCTCAAAGGCAGCAAGGCGGTCGTGACGGCGGCGCGCATGAGCCTCGGCCCGAGTGCGAAGGTGGTCTTCGTGCTCGATTCCGAAGGCTCGGCCCTCATCAAGCTGCGCGATACATTGGTGCACAACACGGCTGCGAAGCTCGTCATCGACGGTTCGCAGTATCGCGGCGGGCCGAAGACGATCCCGCTCGTCGTCTGCGGCGCGGCCTTGGAGGACAAGGGCACATTCACTCCGGACCAGGTGCATCTGGAAGGCTTCAACGGTATGACTCCTCGAATCGTTCATAGTCCCAGCGGCATTGATTTGGTGATTGAGGCGAACTGACGGGCGTGATCCCGCCGCGGGGGGAACGGAAAATCATTTCCCGTTTTTCGTAACCGATCGAGCCGACGCGGTATTTACGAAGTCCCCCCGGCGGAAGTCTGCGCCTTGAATACCGATTCACGGACTGATGAAGCCAACGCCAAATCGTATTTCAAACCAACCGCTCATGAAACATCCCATCCTGCTCGTCTGTCTGGCGCTCGCTG
>JAFMIX010000269.1 GCA_017853785.1 Verrucomicrobiales bacterium | reverse complement strand
GCTTACCGCTTTGCCCCTTTCAGGTCTCAGGTCTCAGGTTTCGTCCCTCGCTCTCGGCTCTCCGATTTCAGCGTTTCAGCGTGTCAGCATTTTAAGAAGCCCTCCGCCCTCCGCTCCGCGCTTCCCGCTTTGCGCTTTCGTCCTCCCTGTCCTGTTCCGCCGTGTGCTCTTCATTTGCTGGGTTGCGCGCCGCACTCTATAATCCGCCCATGTCTGCCGACCGTCACCACCGCCATCTCCCTTGGGTGCGTGCGATGTTCTTCCACGCCCTCGTCAAGGAGGGGCGCCATCCCAATACCCGCCACCTCATCGAGAAGTTCGGCATCACCGGTCGCACCGCGCTGCGCGACCTCGACTTCATGCGCGACGACCTCAAACTGCCCCTGGAATATGACCACGTGCGTCGCGGGTTCAAATACACCCGCCCGGTCGGGCAGTTCCCGCAGTTGCCCATCAGCGAGTCCGAGCTCTTCGCCATGCTCGTCGCCAGCAAGGTGGTGGCTCAGTATCAGGGCACACCCTTTGCCCAGCCTCTCGCTGAGGCCCTCCAAAAGCTGACCGGCTTGCTCGATGTCTCTCGCGAACTCTCCCTGTCACACATGCAGGAGGCCATCTCCTTCCGCCCCATCGGGCAGGAAATCGCCGACCTCGAGGTCTTTGGGCTCCTGAGCAAGGCCTTGCATGCACGGCGGCAGGTGACCCTTCGCTATCGCAAGGGCGGTGATGGCTCGTTTCAAAAGCGCAGCCTTTGCCCGCTGCATATCGCCTGCATTCTTAATCGCTGGTATCTGTTCGCCTTCGACCTCGTGCGCAACGCGCAGCGCACCTTTGCCATGGACCGCATCCGCTCCGTCCGGCTCACCTCCCGGAAGATTCCCGCCGGTATCACCTTTGACCCCGCAGCCCAGTTGCACAACAGTTTCGGCCCCACGCAGGGCCACGACGATCATCAAGTGGTCATCGACTTTGATGCTTGGGCAGCGGATTTGATCGGGGATCGCAAGTGGACTCCCACCCAGGTCATCAAGCGGCGTCCGGGGGGTGGCATCCGGATGTCCATGCGTCTGAACAGTCTTGTGGACGTGGAGCGCTGGCTGCTGGGCTATGGCCGCAATGCCACCGTCGTGCAGCCGCCCCAACTGGCCCGCCGGCTCCGCCAGCAGGCCCTCGACATCGCGGCCAAGTATGCCGCGGTTTAAGGCTGCTGCTCCTGCCTGCGCTCGAGCCGGCCTGCGCGGTTTACGGACCCGCTGCTCCACCCATCGGGTCTAAAGAAGCGTCGCGCCGTCCGTTTGCAGCCAGCTCAAATCCGGCCCCACCGCCAACTCCCCGAGCTGGACCGGACTGCTGCCGACGACGGCCTTTGCCTCCGCCCACTCCTTCTCTTGCAGCCGCCAGTCGCCAAGCACGGTCGCCTTCATCCCCACGGCAGCCGTCTGGCGCAGCACATCCAGGAACTCCTCCTGGGTCCGCGCCTGCCCGAACAGCAGCGGCCAGGCTTTCACGGTCTTGGCAAATTCCGTGAGCGCGGTGAACTCGCGTTCCGTCACCAGCCCGTCCAGCCACCCGCCCACGCTGGACGGCGCTGTCACGCAATAGAGCATCAGCAGGCACGTTGCCGGATGATGCCAGCGCAGGCACCACAGCGTCGTCTGCCCCGGAACCGCACTGCTCTCCCTCACCCTCTGCAAGAGCGGTTCCATTGCGGTGAAGCCCGTGGCCCGGAGCCGTTGCCATTCACGATACATTTCTTCGGGGGTCCCCACCGGCCACGTTCCGCCCGTCGGCCAGATGTGCGGATCGCCCGCAGCCCCCTGATGGCTGTCCTGCAGCATGCTGATCAACTGCCCCAGCGGGGGGCGGATGCCCACGACGGGCGTTGGATTTGTAATGTTCATCTTCTGCCCCGTCGCAGCAACGCCCCGGCCGCGCGGGCGAGTTGCCTCTCGGTGAATGGCTTGGCCAGGAACTTCACCCCCCGGTGACGCCTCACCCACACCCGCGCCGGCGCATAGCCCGAGACCACCAGTATCTCGCAGCGCGCTTCCATCTTCCGCAGGCCCGTGACGATCTCCTCGCCGCTGGCGGCCGGCATCTGGGAGCCGGTGATCACCAGGTCCGGCTGGCGCCTCTGCAACGCCGCCCACGCCTTGCGGCTGTCCGTGAAGCAGCGCAGCTTCAGCCCCGGCCAGCGATTCCGCAACATGCTCGCCGTCATCTCCACCAGCAGCTCCTCGTCATCGATGACCCACACTTCCCCTTTGAGCTCTGGTTTGTTCATTGTCGGGCTTGGTTTCCTGTCATTCTCACTTTCCCGGTGGCGGAAGCTTGCTTGCGATGCACGGCTTTACCCAGTGCGCCACTTGCGCCCAGGGGATCAGCGCCCGGTACTCCCCCTCGGCAAAGGAACCGACCGCGTAGGGGCCGAACAGGAACTCGATGCCGCGCGCATCGGCGGCCCACAGCTGCGCCTGCAGCACTTCCTCCACCGCGCCGCGGCTCACCTCCGACGCGCCTTGCCGTTCCAGGTCCGCTTCAATCAACCCGGTCAGCGTGCTCCGCCAATCGTCACCGCTCATCAGCTGCTCCAGCGTCACCGGCTCGCAACGGCCCTCCCGGCTCATGAAGTTCGCGGCCTCGAAGTGGGTGTTGCCATGTGCGCCGCCCGAGTATACCCGATCCGTTGCGACCACGCTGATGTAGTTCGCATCCTCCCACTGCACGCGCCAATGCACGTCGCGGGTGAACTCCCCGATCGTCCGCCCGCCCTCGATCCAGGCCGCCACCCATTCGCGCACGCTTGGTTGGTGCTCCCGCCGGTCCGCCGCGAACTGCCGCCGCACCTGGTCCTTCAGCCACAACGTGACCCGCCGTCCCAGCGGCGTATCCGCCAGCTCCGGGATGCGGGCGGCGTAACTCAGCTCCGCGCCACGGCCATGCCATTTTCCGCCCAGCGTTCGGGGGGTGAACAGCCACTCACGCCGTTTCTGGGTTTGTGCCGGTTCATTCGCGCCCGGCGATTCTCCCTCGTTGCTCAGGTGGAAACGTGTGTCCCCCTCGGTGACAACCGTCCGGCATCCGCTCGTGGCCACGAGCAGCACCGCCGCCGGCAGCCAGCCCAGCCAAAGCCGGACACGGCACCCCGTCCGGGCCGGCGGATTCTTGTCAGTGCGCATCATGGGCCAATAGTCACCCCGGCGCGCGCACGAGCAAAGCGCGGAATTTCGCTCCGGCTGTCGTGTTTAACACGACACGACAGCC
>JAFMIX010000268.1 GCA_017853785.1 Verrucomicrobiales bacterium | reverse complement strand
GAAGCAGGATCACTTCCTCCTTGGGCTCAAGCAACATCTGGTCGGTCAGGATGATATCCTGATGCACCCGCAGCGGGACGTTTGACATCGCCTCTGCCACATGCTTTGGATCGGGCAATGTCCGCAGAAAATTGCCGCCCAAACAATAGAGCAAATCCAAACGTCCTTGAGCGCCCGCCGCAACCATTTCTGGGCCGGTCAACCCGGGTTGATCGGGCACGGCAAAACCGTATTGCGCCCCCAGCGTCCGCGCGTTCTCGGGATTTATAGGTTTGCCGCCGGGAAATGCGGTCGCATAGGCACCCATTTCGGCGCCGCCCTGGACGCCCGAATGTCCGCGGATGGGCATCAGTCCGCACCGGTCGCGGCCCACAAATCCCTTGCTGAGACCGAGATTCAATATCATTGATACCGCATCCCCGCCGAACGCGTGTTGCGTGATGCCCATGCTCCAGACCAGCACACCGGTCCGGGCTGCGCCGATGAGTCTGGCGAATTCTTCCATGCTTGCCCGTCCGAGACCGGCCTGTTTTTCCAATTCGGCCCAATCGAGTTTGAGGATGTGGTTCGCCAGCTCGTCAAAGCCCGTGGTGTTGCGCTGGATGAATTCCCGATCCAGCCAGCCGTTCTCAATCTGTATCCGCAGGACACCGTAAAGAAAAGCGATGTCCCCGCCCTGACTGACGGGAAACCAATAATCTGCGACATCGGTCCCGAAAGCCGCACTCCTGATGGTGGATGGCACCCAATACCGCTCCATGCCCGGCTCGCAATAAGGATTCACCAACAACACCTTCGTACCGTGGCGCTTCGCTTCGTGAATGTATTTCATGGCGACCGGCTGGTCATTGGCCGGATTGGCTCCGAAGAAAACCAGCAGATCCGCGCCCCACCAGTCCTTGTAACTGCAGGTCGTCGCGGTGACCCCGATCGCCTGTTTCATCGCCACGGTAGAAGGCGAATGACAAATGCGAGCCGCGTTGTCTATGTTGTTCGTCCCCAGAAAGCGCGCGACCTTTTGCGCCGTATAATAGACCTCGTTGGTCACCCCGCGGGAAGTGAGGTAAAACGCGATCCGGCGTGGATCACTGCCGCGGATGCGGCGGGCAACCCGCTCCAGCGCTTCGTTCCACGTGATGCGGCGGAAACCGCGATCCCCTTTCTCGCGCAGCATGGGGCACGGCAACCGGCCCAATTCCCGGAGCTGTGCGTTATCGAGCTTTTCGAGCCGGGCGATGTCCGCGAGCAAACTCTCATCCAACGCCGGCATGGTGTTCAAGCGCATGAGATTTAATCTCGTCATGCAAAGATGAACTCCGTCGATGGTCCAATCATGCAATCCTGCCACCCCGAGCGCACAGCCGTCGCAGACCCCCTTGGTGAGCACCTTCCAGGCGTAACCAAGATTACCGCGGTTTCTCCACACGATCCGCGCCATGTCCATGAAGTGGCGCGGTTTGGTGACCCCCCAGCCAAAAGGCAGCCATCGCTGCAGGCGCCGGCGGCAGTTGTTCTGTATCTTGTGGGTCATATAACGCGCCCAAAGTATAACTGCTGGCACATGATTGTCCGGTCCTTTCTTTGTCAGCCCCGGAACCGCTTCGCAAGCGGCCTCAAAATGTCCCTGTCACGCCGGCGCGGGTTAAAGGCGGGTTTTCGGACTGCCAGTCAGCGAGGGGCATCGCCCTCGCTGGCTGGGGGCTGATCAGCCGCCGCAACTTGCGCGCCCCAAACTTGCAGTTGCAGTCCGCCGGTTCGGGGCAATAATAATCTCATGCGGGTCGTGCAATTGTTCATTTCGCCCGGGCACAATTTTTTTGGCCATCACGGCCAACCCGCAGGCCGCCATCCGATGCTCGGCGTCGAGCAGATCGAATGCGTGGCCGGACGCGGCATCCGGGGCGACCGTTTTTTTGATTACAAGGTGGACTACAAAGGGCAAATCACATTTTTTGCGCTGGCAGATCTCGACGCCTTGCGCCGCGAATTGAACCTGCCGCAAGCCGAGCCGAAGGCGACCCGGCGCAATGTCTTGGTTGCGGATGCGGATTTGCCCTCGCTCATCGGGAAGCAATTCGAGGTCCAGGGCGTGCGGTTCGCGGGCATCGAGGAAAGCAAGCCCTGCCATTGGATGGACTCGGCGCTGGGACCGGGCGCCGAGGAATGGCTGCGGGGCCGGGGCGGTCTCCGCTGCCGGATTCTGACCGATGGCATCTTGAAACGCGAGGGCTGAAGTTTGAGCAGAATCACCACGAGACAGCCCGATCCGGCCATCAGCGCCGTGATTCTAGCGGGGGGCGCATCCACCCGCATGGGCCGGGACAAGGCTTGGGTGGAATTTAAAGGACGGCCTTTGATTCACCTGGCGGTGGAAACGGTGCGCGCTTTCGGGGTCCGGCAGATTTTCATTTCGGGCCGCGGCGACCAGGATTTCACCGCGCTAAAGTGCCCGGTACTGCTCGACCTCAAACCGGGGTTTGGCCCCCTCGGCGGCATCGAACGCGCGCTCCAGGCCTGTTCCGCCCCGCTGCTGCTTGTGCTGGCCGTGGATATGCCGGGCATGACCGTGGAATTCCTCCGGCAGCTGGCGGGGCAATGCAATCCTTTTACGGGTTGCGTGCCGCAGCTGCGCGGCCGGCTTGAACCTCTGGCTGCGATTTATCCACGCTCTTGCCACCAAATCGCCTGCGACTTCATCGCCACGTCGCGCCACGTGGCGGGTGATTTCGCCGCAGCGTGCCGCAAAAGCGAAGCCGTGCGGATCACCCCCGTCAAACCCGCCCATGAAATATGCTTTGCCAACTGGAACACCCCTTCAGACACTATGCGCTCGTCCTGGATGGCCTGACTTAAGCCATGCCGGAAAGGGTTGAATTCATAACCATAAGTTGTGCCCGAACTGTCCTCCATGGAAACAGCGCTGCTCGTTGCCGCCATCGGCACCGTGGCGTTTTTGTATTCGTCCGTCGGACACGGCGGCGCAACGGGCTACCTTGCGGCGATGGCCCTGCTCGGCTTCTCGGCGGCGGTCGCGCGGCCCGGCGCGCTTTGGATGAACTGCCTCGTCGCGGGCATCGCGTCCTGGCGATTTCACGCTGCGGGTTTTTTTGACCGGCGCGTCTTTCTACCGCTCGCCGCCGCGTCTGTCCCAATGGCGTGGCTCGGCAGCCAATTGCATTTTCAGGACCGCACCGCGGCGTTGCTCCTCGGCATTTCGCTTGCCCTGGCAGGTTGGTTTCTCGGCCGGAGTCGCCGGGAATCA
>JAFMIX010000023.1 GCA_017853785.1 Verrucomicrobiales bacterium | reverse complement strand
GAGGCGCGACACCGAGCCGAATTTTTTGAGCAGCGCGGCTTTGCGCTTCTCACCCATGCCGGGGAATTCATCCAGGATGCTCTCGGAGATTTTCTTGAGGCGCAACTGGGCGTTGTAGCTGTTGGCGAAGCGGTGGCACTCGTCGCGGACGCGCTGGAGCAGCTTCAGCGCACCGGTGTCGTGGCTCAACCGCAGCGGCGCGGGCGTGTCGGGCCGATAGATTTCCTCGAACTCCTTGGCGAGGCCGATGACAGGAATCTTTCCCAGGCCAAGTTTTTCCAATTCGGCGGTCGCGGCGTTGAGCTGGCCCTTGCCGCCATCGATTAGAATCAAATCGGGCATCGGCTTGCTCTCGCGTTGCAGCCGGGAGTAACGCCGTCCCACGACTTCCGCCATGCTGGCAAAATCATCCTGGCCGACGACCGACTTGATCTTGAACCGCCGGTAATTCGCGCGGTCCGGCCGGCCATTCCGGAAGCTCACGAGCGACGCGACGGCGAACGTGCCGCTGATGTTGGAGATGTCGAAGCCTTCGATGCGCAGGGGCGGGGCGGCCAGCCGGAGCAATTGCGCCAGTTCCGCCAGATCGCCCTGCGGATTGATGGTCGGCGGCAGCGAATACGGGATGCGCTCGAATTTTTCCGTCTTGCGCGTGGTGCGCTTGAGGTCGCGCAGGGCGTCGCGGAGCTGCGCGGCACGCTCATAATCCTGCGCGGCAGCGGCCTGCTGCATCGCGGCGGTGAGCTGTTCCAACTGTCCGGCGCTTTCGCCGGCGAGGAAGTCGCATGCGGCTTGGACCTGCGCCAGATATTGTTCGCGCGAGACGTTGGCGATGCAGGGTGCGGTGCAGAATTTTAGGTGCGCGTAGAGGCAATGTTTGTAGTCGCGCTCAGTGGGGGTGAAGGGGCGGCAGCCGCGCAGGTTGAACTTCTGCTGGGCGAGCTTCAGCGTGCGGCGCGCGGCGGGGGAATCCGGGAACGGCCCGAAGTAACGCGCGCCGTCGTCGGTCTTCAGCCGCGTGAAGGTGAAGCGCGGAATGGGGTCAAGCAGGTTGACCTTGATCAGGAGGAAGCGTTTGTCGTCGCGCAGGCTGACGTTGTAGCGCGGTTTGAATTCCTTGATGAGCTTGCTTTCGAGCAGCAAAGCTTCGGGTTCGCTGCGGACGGTATGGTAATCGAAGTCGTGGATGGCGGCGACGAGGGCGTTGAATTTGAGATCCCAGCCGCGCCGGCGCGAGGGCTGGAAGTAGTGGCTGACCCGTTTCCGCAAGTCGAGCGCCTTGCCGACGTAGATGACTTTGCCAAACCGGTCGCGGTGCAGATACACGCCGGGTTTGTGCGGCAGCGTGCCGAGCTTTTTGCGGATGGTTTCGGAAACGGTCACGACCCAATGTTTCCGCACGCAGGCGGCGGCGTCAAATCCGATGACGGGCCAGTTGCCAAATGATGTTCGCGCCGTGGAGAAACGCGAGCCCCAGCAGCGCGATGCCGGAGAAGTGCTCCAGTCGCAGCAGGGTTTTTTCGCTGATCTGTTTGTGCCGCAGCGAAACCACATAGCTCAGGCAGGTGAACCACAAGCCCGCCCCGACCGCCACGCCGCCCACGCACGCGAACCGGGAGGCGCCGGTCGGCTCGACCCATTCGCGCGAGATGAAGTTCGCCGCGAGGATGATCCAGAAGAGCAGCACGGCGGGATTCGCCATCACCCGCACGAAGCCGATCATGAACGCCGAGTGTGGATGCAGCCGGCCCTCAATGCGTTCCTCGAGTTTGTCCGCCGCCGCGCTCAGATGCGTCGGCGCGGCGACGTTTTTCGCCAGCACAAACTTGATGCCGAGGAACAGCAGGAACACGAAGCTTGTGAGTTCCATGGCCGCCTTGACCAGACCCTTTTGGAAGAATGAAGCAAAGCCGGTGAAGGCGATGGCGCAATAGACGGCTTCCATCATCGTCGCGCCTAGGCCGATCAGCAGGGCCCAGCGGAACCCGCGCCGCGCGCCCTCGTGGATGATGGTGAGGTTGACCGGGCCGACCGGGATGCAGATCAACAGCCCGCTGATGAATCCCGTCAATGCCGCGAGCGGAATGGGGTGATCTGCGAGCATGGCGCTAGCTGGCGGCGGCTTCGGAATCGCCGTCGTCGTCCTCCTCGATCTCGCGCCGCCACGCGCGGGAGAGGTGCGGGCGCACGAAGCCGTACAGCAGGTAGCCGGTGAAGAACAGCGGGAGCACGTAGTAGATGATCTTCTCGCGCAGCACGAGCAGCAGCCCGAGGAACAGCGCGCCGCTGATGACTTTCAGGAAGGTGGTGGTCGAACGCAGCCCGAGGGATTTGAAGCTGGGATACCGCACCTGGCTCACCATCATCGCCGAGAGGAACACCAGCACCACCGCCGGCAGATAGCGCCAGTGGCCGAGCGTCCGTTCGTTTTCGTTCAGCTTGATGATGAACAACGTCAGGCTGGCGACCAGACCGGCGGCGGAAGGGATCGGAAAGCCGAGAAAATCTTTCCCCGCACCGGGCAGGTTTATGGCGGACAGGCAATTGAAGCGCGCCAGGCGGAACGCGCCGCAGATGAGATAGACCGAGGCGATGAACCAGCCGAGCTCGGTGTATTCCGGGCCGAACGCGTCCTTCAGCACGATGCGATGCACGAGGAACGCCGGGGCTGCGCCAAACGAAATCAAATCCGCCAGCGAATCAAACTCGCGGCCGAACGGGCTGTCCTGCCCGCCCATGCGCGCCACGCGGCCGTCGAACAGGTCAAAAATGCACGCCAGCAAGATGAAGCCGAGCGCGACCTTGATGGGGCCGTAGTCGCCCGCCGCGATGTCCGCCTCCACGATTTTCGTGAGTGCCACGAAACCGCAGAAGAGGTTGCCGGCCGTGAGCAGGTTCGGCAGGAAATAGATTTTCAGCTTGGGCGGTTCAGCGTCCGATGAGGAAATGGGATTGATCATGGCGTCAGTCCAAAGTGGCGAGGACGGTCTCGCCGCCCACGGTCCGGTCGCCAAGCTTCACCTGGATTTTTGCGGACAGGGGCAGATAGACATCCACGCGCGAGCCGAACTGGATCAGGCTCATGCGTTCGCCGCGGGCGACCATCTCGCCTTCGCCCACCCACGGGATGATGCGGCGGGCGATGAGGCCCGCGATCAGCCGCACGCCGATCTTTGTGCCGGGGCGCTCGGCGGCGGCGATGCCGATGAGGACGTTCTCGTTCTCGGCAGCGGATTCGGTGGCCATGGCGTTGAGGAATTTTCCGGAGGTGTGGCGGACGCAGCACACCAGGCCGGCGCAAGGCGTGTTTTGCACGTGGACGTCAATCACGGAGAGAAACATGGAAATCCGTTTGCAGCGGCCTTTCATAAAAACAGGTTCCTCCAGCTCGTCAATCACGTCCACCTTGCCGTGGCCGGGCGAGACGATGAGGTTCGGTCCGGTGGGGACTTTGGCTTCGGGGTCGCGGAAGAAGTAGAGCGTGAAAATGGCGAACAGCACCCACAGCCCGAACAGCCCGGCGGCAATCCACAGGACGAACGCGCCGACCAGCTTGGCCACAAACCCGAGGGTGATGACGACGCAGAAAATCACGAATGTCCAGAGGAGCATCCGCCCCGCCGCCTGCAGCGCCTTGCCAGAATGTTTCATTGCGATTCAGGTTAGGCGTTTCGCCGAAGGTGCAAAGCGTAAAGTTTGGATGAAACCGGGGACGGTCCGCTCCGCTCACGCCGCGTCCAGATGCGCGATGGCGGTGCGCAGGGCGAATTCGATGGCCCGTTGCCGGCCGGGATCGGTGATCTTGCGCCCGTCCAGCTCGCCCACATAGAACGTGTCCATGGCCGCGCCTTTTTCGGTGAAGATTTTCGCGGCGGAAATATCCACCGCTTCGGCGGCGAGCGTCTGGGCGATGATGTAGAGCAGCCCCACGCGGTCCTCGGTCTCGATCTCGAGGGCGGTGCGGTTCTCGGAGATCTCGTTGTCGAAGGCGAGATGGGTCTCCAGGCGTTCGCCCTCGTTGGCCTGATACAACGGGCGCGTGATCGGTAGCTTTTTGATGAGCGCGTGCAAGTCCACTTCGCCGCCGCCGCCGAGCACTTCATCGAGAAGTTTTTCCAGCTTGTCCCGCTTCTCGCGTGGTGCGAGCGCGCCGGTGGCGGCGTCCACGACGAAAAACGTGTCCAGGGTCACGGAGTCGGTGCGGGTGAAGATCTGCGCGCTCAAGATGTTCAGACCGGCGGCGCTGAAGGAGCCGGCCAGATGGCTGAACAGCCCGGGGCGGTCCCAGGTGCAGATTTTGACGACGTTGCAGCCGCGGTCGGGGTCGTTGTGCCAGTTGACGACGGGAGCCAGCGGGCTGGTGGCATCGGTGGCGAGCAACCGCATGAAGCGATGTGCCAACAGCAGGTCGTCCAAGATTTCCGGCGCGGTGCGCACGAGGAAATACCGGGGCGGCAGCGCGGCGAAATGCGCATCCAGTTCGTCCTCCGCGAGCGTTTCGGGCAGTTCCCGGAGGACTTCGCGGCGCAAGGTCTCGCGCTGCTTGTCCTCGGCTTGGAGGAATTCTGTGCCGCCGCTCAATGCGCTCTCGGCCTTGCGGAACAGCGACCAGTGCAGCGTCTCCTTGAAATCATTCCAGAGCTTGTCGCTGGTGCCCTGCGAGTCCGCGAAGGTCAGCAGCGTGAGCAGCCTCAGGGCTTCGAGGCTTTCCACCTGCCGGGCGAAGCTGCGGATGACCGCCGGGTCGTCCTGATCGTGGCGCTGGGCGACGCGCGCCATGAGCAGATGCTGCTCGATGAGGCGCTCCAGCATGTGCGTGGTGGCGGCATCGAGGTGCAACCGCCGGGCCATGCGGAGCGCGAGCTTGGCCCCCTCGTCCGCGTGGGCGCCGTGGCCGTCGGCCTTGCCCACGTCGTGCAGCAGCAGGGCGAGGTAGAGGATGAACGGGCGCTCCAGACTTTGGAACATCTCGGTGTAGTTCGCGAAGGGCGCATTCTTGGCCTCGGCGATCTGGTCGAGCTTTTCGAGGCAGACGAGCGTGTGTTCGTCGGCGGCGTATTGATGGTAGAACTCGTGTTGGACGAGGCAGGTGAGTTTGCCGAACTCGGGGATGTATTTGCCGAGGAAGCCAACCTCGTGCATCGCGCGCAGCACCCAGGCGACGTTGCCGCGTTGGTTGAGGATGGTGAGGAAGGTTTCGCGCACGTGCTCATCGCGCAGAAATTCGCGATCCACGAGGCTGACCTGGTTGCGGATGAGCTGGGCGAGGTCGGGATGCAATTGCAGGCCGCGCTGCTGGGCGTGCAGGAACGCGCGCATCAGGCGGCGCGGCTGGTCGCGGAAGATGCGGTTGCTGGCGGCGTGAATCTGGCCTTCCTGGATCTTGAAGCCGTCCACCTCCACGGCGGGGGCGCGCTTGGGCTGACTGCTTTGCTTGATGAAATTTTTCAGGCGCGTGAGGCGTGGTTGCGGCAGCGCGGCGGGCAGGAGCGCGAGGCGTTGCTCCAGCGTGCGGGTGATGAGGTGGATGTGCCGCAGGTGCGTGTAGACGTCGCGCATGAATTTCTCGATGCGCCGGCTGGGCGAGCGGTCGCCGTAGCCGAGGTTGAGGGCGACAGCCGGCTGGATGGCTTTCAGCAACGCGTCCGTGGGGCGGTTCACGTGGTAATGCATCTCGTTGCGGACGCGCAGGAGGAAATCGTAGGCCGCCTCGAGCTGCTTGCGCTCGGCGCTGCCGATGAGTTCGTGCTTTTCCAGATCGGCCAGCGTGCGGGTGCGGTATTTGAAGAACGCCATCCACAGCAGGTTCTGGTAATCACGCAGGCCGCCGCAGCCGTTCTTCACGTTCGGCTCCTGCATCAGCGCGGAGTTGCCGAACTTGGTGCGCCGCGCCGCCTGATCCTCGATGCGTGCGGCGATGTATCGCTCCTCGTAGCCCGCCACGCACTTCGCGACGGCGACCTTCTGGAATTTCTCGAACAACGGCGCGCTGCCCGTGACCAGCCGCGCCTCGATGATCGAGGTCTTGGATTGCATGTCGCCGTTTGCCACCTGCACGCACTCCTCCACACTGCGCACGGAATGGCCGACCTTCAGCCCAAGATCCCATAGCGGATACAAAATCCCGTCGATCAGTTTCGCCAGATGCGGCAACGGCCGGTTCGCCGCCACGAGCCGGCCATCGTGCAGGAACATGAAATCAATGTCGCTGTACGGATTCAACTCCGCGCGGCCGTAGCCGCCGATGGCCACCAGTGCGAGCGGCGGAAACTCCGCGCGCGCCTGTGCCGAGAGGGAGTTGGTCGCCGCACCCCAGAGCGAGCGCAGCAGGATATCGATGAGCGCGGCGCGGGCGTGGCAGATCTCGTGGCCGCTCTCGCCAGCGCGGTGAAGGATTTTCAGCCGGTGGGTTTCGACTTTGAGGAAGTTTTTGTAGCGGGCGAGTTCTTCGGCAGGTTTGCGGCCCGGCGGCAGGGCCAACCGCTCCGTCGCGTTGGCCTCCATCTTTTCAAGCAGTGTCGGCATCTTCGGGCGAAAGCTTTGGGGAAAACGCCCGCAAACGCAAGTCGGCGCAGGCAGGCGGTATGCGGTGGGCCGGCCATTTATCGCGCAATTCTTCCATGGTTTCAAAGATTCCTTGCCCAATTAATGCAAAGAAAAAGCCAATTGCCGCGATTTACAGACCAAGGCCGGGGGTGATACTTTCGGAAACGATGCAAAATATTCTTTTGCCTTCGTCCAACCGGCGACATCGGGAAACGCTCGGCGGTTTCCGTGGCCTGATTGCCCTGTGCGGCTGGCTGCTGGCCACGTTGACGGGGCATGCGGTCACCAATGTTTTCTTCACCGGCGCGCAAACCTCCACCCTGATCGTTTCGAACATCAACGCCGTCACCATCCAGAGCGGTGATTATCGCCTCACCTACTCGGCGGACGGATATTGGTCGTCGGGCGGCGGGCCGCCGACGGGTCGGTTCTTCAGTGTCTTCTGGCCCAACGGCGTGCAGGCACAGGCCATCACTGCCGGGCCGTAGCTGGGCACGGGCGCGAACATCACGCTAAAACGTGCGGATGGAAAGGTGTTCGACCTGCGCGCATTCACGGGAAAAATCCTCCTCAACACCGCCGGCTCCGGGGCCGCGTTCTAGATCATGCCGTTGCTGAACGGCAATGATGCCTTCAACGATCCGGTCCAGTTCGATTGCACGGGCTACGGCGGGCAAAGCTTTTCCTACACGCCCGCACTGGCCGGCTACGACACCTACAAAATCCATATGTGGGGCGACTTTGCGCTGACGGCGCTGACGTTGATCGACACCAATCCACCCGTGCCGCCGGCGGTCAACTTCACGATTGCGACCAGCGTATCGCCGGCGCTCGCCGGCACAGCCGGTGGCACAGGCAGTTATCCGAGCAACTCGCCTTGCGCGCTGGCCGCTTCCGCCAATCCGGGCTGGGGTTTCCAGAAATGGACCGAGAACGGCGCACAAGTCAGCACCGCCGCGAATTACACCTTCACCGTGCGCACCAACCGTACGCTCATCGCGAATTTCGTCCCCGCCTTCGATGTCGCCGTGGGTGTTTCGCCGGGCTACGGCGGCACGGCCTCCGGCAGCAGCACGTTCAACAGCAACGCCGTCGTTTTGGTCACGGCGACCCCGACCACGGGTTTCAAATTCGTGAACTGGACGGAATTTGGCACACCGGTCAGCTCCAACGCCAATTACAGCTTCAACCTCACCGCCGACCGCACACTCGTGGCGAACTTCGCGCCCGCCGGCGTCAGCGCGACGTTTGATTTCGACAGCGGCACACCGCTGGTCGGTCCGAGTTAGGGGATGCCGGCGACGCAAACGAAGAACGGCATCACCGCGACTTTCAGCACCCTGTCTGGCGGTTGGTCGGTGCAGGACACGTTCTATTACTGGGTGCCGGCCGTGTTCTCCGGAAATTTTCTGTATCCGAGCACGTGGGGCAGCACGCTGGCGGTGGAATTCAGCGAGCCGGTGACGAACTTCACGATGTCGTTCTTTACCGGGGAAGTTTCGAGCGAATACGACACCGCCGGGCTGATGCGCGTCACGGCCTACACCAATTCCGCGATGACGAATCTGGTGACGATTGGCTCGCAGCGCGGCGCGTGGGTCACGGGCGGTTATCCTGAAGGCGTGCTGTCGTTCGGTTCGACCACGGCGTTTGCGAAGGTGAAAATCGAGATTCCGTCGCAGAGTCCCGCGCCGAGCTACCTGTTCTTTGTGGACAACATCGTCGTCCAGACCGCTGCGCCGCCGCCGCCGCATGTGCCACCGCTCGCCTTCGGCAGCGACTTCTACCAGATCGCCGGCCAACCGCTCACCATCTACATGGCCGACCTGATGTGGAGTGATTATGACCCGGATGGCGAACCGGTGTTCTTCGTGGACGTCAGCGCCACGACCTCCAACGGCCTCGCGCTCACCGTGCAGGGCGAGCACATTCTTGTGCCCACCAACTCGCTGGCGGATGGTTTCAACTACACCATCACCGACGACCAAGGTATCACCGCCACCGGCACGGCGCGGATTTTCATCATCAGCAGACCGACAGTTCAGTGGCAGACGATGGATGTGACCGTGCCCGGCGAAGTGACGGCCAGCTTGACCGGCGTGCCGTGGCATTTCTACGAGTGCCAGCGCGCGACGAATGTGATTTTCACCGGCGGGTTGCAGACCTGGCCCGTGCAAGCTTGGGTGGATGGCTCGATCCACATCTGGGACAACTTCTCCGACCTGACGAACGAGCCGCTGCACGCGTTTTACCGCCTGCGATACCGGCCGTAGCTCTGCCTTGCCTTCAGGTCTTGATTGATGCTGCGTGGGCTCTTTCAGGGCTTGGCTTCCGGCATGCGCTTGATCTCATACAGACGCAACATCGAAGGTGGAGGAAGCTCGCCCTGGCGAGGCTGGTCGCGATTTGCTGCGAGCGTTTCCCAACGCAGGATATAATTCAACTCCGGCCGGTCGCTGCCGCCGGAATCGTCAGCCCACCGCACCCCCAGGCCCGGGAACGTGCCCTTCACTTTGCGTAGTTCCGCCGGAATGCGTTCATCACTGATTTTGCCGATCGCCCGCAGCGTTTTCGGGTCGAGCAACCAGGTGCCGCTGCCGAATTTCGCATGGCTGAAAGTCTGGGTCAGCCGCCCGTCTTTCTCCAGATGCACCGGCCCCAGATTGATTTTCACCACCAACGAGCCGCCCCCGCCGAAATCCCAGCGATACGGCCAATCGGTGATTTGATAGTGCTGCCAGATACCGTTCTCCAGTCGCGCCGTCCATGGCTGCGTGTTCCCCGCCGCATCGTTTTTGTGATAACTGATGGTCGCGCGCCCCTGATCATCGAAGCCGATTTTCTGGTTGACGTTGATGAGGCCGCCTTTTTGCGGAACGGGGTCAACGATGTCTGACTTTGCCAGCGTGATCGGCAATTCCAGCGGCTTGCCGCTCCCGGTTTCCCAGTGGATCAAATCCCGGCTGCGCGCGTAACTGAGATCATGATTACTCGCCGCATCCGGAGTTTCCCGCCAGACCCACGCGAGATGGAACCAACCGTCCGGCCCCTTGACCGGCCCGTCGAAATAGGCATTACGCTGCCCCTCTCCGTCGGTCAACGGCCTATCGAACAGTCGCTTCCAAGTCTTCGTTTTGAGATCGTAAACGTTGAAGATCTGGTTGCCGTTCCCGCTCGAGCCATAGCGATAAGTATAAAGAAACGCATCGTCCGGCCCGCGAAAAAACTTCGGATACGTCACGCGCTGCTCCTGGTCGCCGGTCATTTGGTTCACCCGCTCAAAAGAGGCGGCGTCCCACGGCTTCGTGGAACGAAAATATTTCAACGCTCCGACGTGCATGTCGCCGCTACAATGAAGATAGCCCGCGGCGTCTGCCGCCAGAGTGACGTAATTGTGGCTGTCCCAGCCCGTCGTGTTGGGCAGCTTGCTGAAAGTCCATTTGCGCTCGCCTAGCCGCCGCTGCGCCACCGTGAGCTGCCGCTGGTCATCATAAAACGCGACGAACTGGAATGGCGCGCGTGTCAGCAACGCGAACCCGACCGGATGCCCCGCCCAAACTGGCGCGATATCAAGCGCATCCGCAACTGTCACACTTTGGTGGCCGGGAGCGAGGTTATTGGTTGCGGCAGGCGCAGCAAAACTCGCGGCCAGTAAAAACAGCAGAAGGAGTTTATTCATTCAGTTTTATCACAGACCTGAACCTGGCTCGCTAGGTTACGCCTTTCGCTCGTGGATGTCCCCCGAGATTTTCGCGAAGACTTCCGCCTTCGGCTTCGCGCCTTGCGGGCCGCCGTGGTGGAGACGGACGCTCACCGCGCCGGCCTCCATGTCGCGACCGCCGACGCTGCCGCGCCGAAGCGTAGCGAAGGCGGGTGACCAGCATCGTGTGGACGCGCAATTGTTCCGCGTTGGAAATCTTCGCCTTGAACGGCGTGGCGCTGAAATCCGCATCCACGCGCACCCTGTTTGTGCGAAGTTCACTCGCGATCCGTATCGGAGTTCGGCCACGATGGTATGGCCGATCCAATGCACCCGATGAGCAACACCACACATCGAAGCGATTGCATTTCCATCAGGAATCGCTATCGTATCCACATAACATAATTATAAACGCGCCCAATTGGTTTACTGGGCAAGATGAAGCCTGCGTAAACCAAAGAGCTGTAATTAATTCACCCCAGCCAAGGAGAGAACATATGTCATCCGAGTCCAAATGCCCGTTCAACCACGGCGCGACCGCACCCCCCACCACCAATCGTGACTGGTGGCCAAACCAGTTGAAGGTCGAATTGCTGAACCAACATTCCGCCAAGTCCAATCCCATGGGTGTCAAGTTCGACTACGCGAAGGAATTCAAGAAGCTCGACTACGCGGCGTTGAAAAAGGATCTCGCGGCGTTGATGACCGATTCGCAGGACTGGTGGCCAGCAGACTTCGGGCACTACGGTGGGCTGTTCATCCGCATGGCGTGGCATAGCGCCGGCACTTACCGCACCGGTGACGGTCGCGGTGGCGGCGGTCGGGGTCAACAGCGTTTCGCCCCACTGAACAGTTGGCCAGACAACGTCAGTCTTGATAAGGCGCGACGCCTGCTCTGGCCGATTAAACAGAAATATGGCCGGAAAATTTCGTGGGCCGACTTGATGGTTCTCACGGGCAACGTCGCCTTGGAAACGATGGGCTTCAAGACGTTGGGTTTCGGCGGTGGGCGCGAAGACACCTGGGAGCCAGATCACGATGTCTATTGGGGTAAGGAGATGAAGTGGCTGGATGACAAACGTTATTCCGGCGACCGCGAGCTTGAAAACCCGCTTGCCGCCGTGCAGATGGGGTTGATTTACGTCAACCCGGAAGGCCCGAACGGAAAACCCGATCCGGTCGCCGCCGCGCGGGACATCCGCGAAACTTTTGCCCGCATGGCAATGAACGACGAGGAAACCGTGGCCCTCATTGCTGGCGGTCACACCTTCGGAAAAACCCACGGCGCCGCGCCGGCTTCTTACGTTGGCCCTGAGCCGGAAGCAGCCGACCTCGAAGCTCAAGGCTTGGGCTGGAAGAGCACCTACGGCAGCGGTAAAGGCGCCCACACCATCACCAGTGGCTTGGAGGTCACTTGGACGCAGACGCCCACGCAGTGGAGCAATTACTATCTCGAAAACCTTTTCAAGTATGACTGGCAACTCACCAAAAGCCCGGCTGGCGCACATCAGTGGGTCGCCAAGGGTGCGGAGGCAACGATTCCCGACGCGCACAATCCGGCAAAGAAGCATCTGCCAACCATGCTCACAACTGACTTATCGCTGCGCTTCGATCCGGCTTACGAAAAAATCTCCCGGCGCTTCCTTAAGAATCCCGATCAGTTCGCTGATGCGTTCGCCCGGGCTTGGTTCAAGCTGACGCACCGCGACATGGGCCCGCGCGCATGTTACCTCGGGCCGGAGGTTCCAAAGGAAGAACTGATCTGGCAGGACCCCATTCCCGCAGTGAATCACAAATTGGTTGGTCCGAAGGAAATTGTCGCTCTCAAGGGCAAAATTCTGGCTTCTGGGCTGTCCGTCGCGCAACTGGTTTCCACAGCCTGGGCGTCGGCATCCACATTCCGTGGCTCGGACAAGCGCGGGGGCGCAAACGGCGCCCGCATTCGCCTCGCCCCCCAGAAAAACTGGGAAGTGAACAACCCAAAGCAACTCGCGAAGGTACTCAAGGTTCTCGGCGGCATCCAGAGCGCGTTCAACAAGACAGCCAAAGGCGGCAGGCAAGTCTCGCTCGCGGATCTTATCGTGCTGGGCGGTTGCGTTGGCATCGAGTGGGCCGCAAAGAAAGCCGGCAAAACGGTTAAAGTGCCCTTCAAGCCCGGGCGCATGGACGCCACCCAGAAGCAAACCGATGTCGAATCTTTCGCCGTGCTGGAACCAATCGCGGATGGGTTTCGCAACTACCTCAAAGGCAAATACAGCGTCTCGGCGGAGGAACTGCTGATCGACAAGGCTCAACTGCTCACCCTCACCGCCCCGGAAATGACGGTGCTCATCGGCGGTATGCGTGTTTTGAACACCAATGCCGATGGCGCACCGCACGGAGTCTTGACCCGGCGGCCGGAGGTGTTGACCAACGACTTTTTTGTGAACCTGCTCGACATGGGCACAGAGTGGAAGTCGGTCTCGCCCTGCGGAAACGCCTTCGCCGGCCTCGACCGCAAAACCGGTCAGCCCAGATGGACCGCCACGCGCACTGATCTCGTCTTCGGCTCAAACTCCATTCTGCGCGCCTTGGCGGAAGTCTATGGCAGCGCGGACGCGCAGGAGAAATTCGTTCAAGACTTTGTCGCGGCTTGGAATAAGGTGATGAACCTGGACCGCTTCGACCTCGCTTGATTTTTTACCAAATTTCGAAAGTACTACACCTAATCATGAAAGCCGCACCTCCTCCCTTATCACGCCAGACACCCAAGCCGGACTGACGTTAGCCGGGCAATTGGCAGACAGCCTTCACGCTCAAATCGAGCAAGCCAACGCTCATGTGGCGCGTCCAGGCGGCATGAACTATCTGCTGCCCGCATCTGTCCCAAAAGAAATCACCAGCGCCATCCTATTCTACGCCATCGCAGTTGCAAACCACGGTTGGACGAGTAAGAGTTGATCCAAGCGCAGGAGTGATGGGCGCTTTTCGATGCAGAGGCGTGTGGTCAGAGCCTACGCCCGCCGCTGTTTGATACTCGCCAGAATATCCGCGATGACTTCCGCCTTCGGCTTCGCGCCTTGGGGGTCGCAGCAGCAGCCGAAGCCACTCATCGCGTCGGCGGATTCTGCTGCTGGCTTTGTTGTAAATCCAGCATCGGTTGCTGACCGACGCGGATAAGACCTTTGCGCGGATGGTCCATATCGATGATGGCCCACAGCGTTCCGGCGATGAGAAAAGTGAGTGCGGTGGTCAGAACCGCATTTCGTTTGCCGGCCACACCGCAGCCATAACCGACAGAGGCCACTGACACGGCGGAACACGCGATCAACAATCCCAGCAACACGCTGGGCATATGTCGTTGCGATGCCGCCAGCCGCGAACCATGCAGGTCAATCAGCTCGTTGATCGGCGGCAGGAGCACGTTCGCTCGGTCTGGAAGACTTTTCGCAATGTTCAAAAATATCTCCCAGATACGGCTCTGCAACTTCTCTGATTCCGCCACCGCCATCGCGCGAGCTGCCGCGTCAGTCGCGTCGTAATAGGCGATTCGCTGGGCTGTGTAGGCTTGCAGCATCTTGCGTGCTGCCTCCCGGTTCGCATCAGGCAACAGGTCGCAGCGCAACCATGCGGTGCCGATGGCGTTCGCCTCCTCGGTGATTAAGCGGACGCGGTCATTGAAACGCCCTGCGGCCAGCGCAAAGCTGAAGCCCAGCAGCAACGCCAGCAGTCCCAAGGTCGCGCCCTGGATGTTGGCGAGTTGGTCGGGATGTTCCTTCCGACGCTTGCGCGCGCGATTGCCGAGGTAGAACCATACCTCCAAGCTCCCCAGCAACCCGAGAAACAGCCCTACCGCGGTAAGCACGTCTAAGATGGTCGAAGCGGGAAACACGTTGGGTGGATTACGCCTTCCGCTCTCTGATTTCCGCCAGAATTTTCGCGATGACTTCCCCCTTCGGCTTCGCGCCTTGCGGGCCGCCGTGATGGAGGCGCACACTGACCGCGCCGGCTTCCATGTCGCGACCGCCGATGACCAGCATCGTGTGGACACGCAATTGTTCCGCGTTGGCAATCTTCGCCTTGAACGGCGTCGCGCTGAAATCTGCATCCACGCGCACCATGTTCGCGCGGAGTTCATTCACGATGGGCTTCGCGTAATTGATCAGCGCCTCGTCATCGTTGAGCGTGATCACGCGCACCTGATCAGGCGCGAGCCAGAGCGGGAAGTTGCCCGCGTAATGCTCG
>JAFMIX010000267.1 GCA_017853785.1 Verrucomicrobiales bacterium | reverse complement strand
GCGCGACGATCGGGGCGATGCAATCGCGTCACGGGTTTCTCGTCCTTGGTTTGTCCCGCTGGCTGGATGTGGCCGGACCGGGCGTTTTGAAAGTGCGCGAACCGGTTGATGGAGTGCTCGCAGCCTTTGACCAACAGCTTGCGGCCGGGGCGGGACTCGCAAAGACGGTGGAACGAATTCACCAGAGCATCGAGGCCGTGGCGAAGCAAAAACTGGAGTTGAGCGCAGCGAAGGCGCGGATGCAACAGATGCACGGCGAGGGCATGTTCGCGTTTGCGCGGCACATTGACCGGGAGGCCCGCGAGCAGTTCCTGGCCATCATGGCCGGTGGCGATGTGGCGAAGGCCGCGCGTGATCTCGACCTGAAGGATTCCACACTGCGGAGCAAGCTGACCCACTGGCCCAAGCGCGGGAAGGCTTACGCCGCACTGGCGGAAATCGTCCGCTGGCGCAAGTCCATCAAGGGACAGGCCGGGATGGAATTCGCCAAGCGCGTGGCATCGGGCGCGGAGCGGGATGTGGATTTCCCGGCGCTGATCCGCGATGTCGTCGCGGAGTTGGAGGAACTTGAGCCGGAGAATTGGGAAGAGCGGTGCGACAATCTTGCCGAGGCGCTGCGGAAGGCGGTTTCGTGATTTTCTTCGCGATTTCCTAAAAAATCACATTTAACTCTCTGACAGGGGTTTGCGTAACGGCAAACCCCTTTTTCATGCCCTGATTTCGCGATTTTTCCCCGAGGTAAACGCGGCGAATGGTTCGCCACGAAAACCAAAACGGAAATCGCAATGGCAGAGAATCGAAGATTGGCGGCGGCACGGGTGCTGAAGGGCATCACGCAACGGCAACTGGCCGAACTGGTCGGGACGCGGGAGATCGAAATCTCGCGGATTGAAACCGGACGCATCACGCCCGACGCAGCGATGAAGCAACGCATCGCCCTAGTGCTCGGCAAACCCACCTTCGAACTGTTCGACGCCTAGGTGCGAACCGCACCTGCCTACCAAGAGGAATCACACATGACGACCGAATCAACCATTCCCTCAGCCGCACCGGCGGTCACCGCCGTCGAGCCCTACATCAACAAGCGCGAGGTCGCGCAGCGGCTCGGCAACACCACTCGCACCGTGGACAACATGATGCGCCGCGGAATGATCCCCTATTACAAGCTGGGCTACCGCGTCGCCTTCCGCTGGAGCGAAATCCAATCGCACCTGGCGCAGACGTGCCGTGTCTGCCGGCGGATCGGAGGCATCGCGCAATGAACTGCTTGCTGGCGATTGATCCCGGTGTGTCCGGCGGCGTGGCGGTGGCCGCGTTCGGCAAGGTGGCGTGCCATGCGATGCCGGACACCGAAGGCGACCGGCTCGAACTGATCCGCGACTTCAAGACGGCGGCGAACATCGAGGGGGCGACGTGCGTGTGCGTGCTGGAGGAAGTGAACGGCTTCGTCGGCAAGGCGCAACCCGGCTCGGCCATGTTCAAATTTGGCGAGCACTACGGCTTTATCAAGGGTGTCGTCCAAGCGCTCGGCATCAAGCTCGTGCTGGTGCGGCCGCAGGTGTGGCAAAAGGTTTTCGGCTTGGGCACGGCGGCAAGTTGCGCCAGCAAATCGGTGTGGAAAAACAAGCTCAAGGCGGAAGCGCAACGGCGCTTTCCTGATCTCGGCGTCACGCTCAAGACCGCCGACGCGCTGCTGATTCTTGAGTGGGTGCGTGCCGGTGGCAGCGCCACTGGCAATCAAGCCATCACTCCTGAAACCAAAACAATTTCGACCGGGGATGTGTGTCTCCGGCCGATGTCCGACAACAACAAACAAACTCAGTAACATTATGTTAAACACTGGAAATACAGCGAATGCAGACGCTTTGGTTCTGCAATGCAGCGACAACGGCAACTTTCCGAAGCATCCGCCGGGTATCTGGCAGGGCGCGAATGTTGACGTGATTGATCTCGGTCTGGTTTGGACCGAGTTCAAGGGCCAGCGCAAGCTGGTCCGCAAACTGAAGCTCGTCTTCGAGACCGAGCACATCGGCGAGGACGGCAAGCGCGGCATCGTGACGAAGAATTTCACGGCGAGCCTGCATCCGAAGGCGAAGCTGGCCGGCTTCATCGGCCAGTGGCGCGGGCGTCCGGTGTCACCGGGCGAGAACGTGGACCTGAAAAAATTGCTGGGCGCGTGCTGCACGTTGGTGCTCTCGCATCAGCAATCCCTGTCGGGCCGCACCTACGTCTCGATTGACGCGGTGAGCAAGGCGACCAAGAAGGTCGTGCCGAGCGGCACTTACGATCCGGCGGCGATGCGCCAGCGCATTGCCGAATGGGCGGCGAAGGATGCGGCAGCCGCGCAAGTGGCAGCGCCACCGGCCCATCGGCCTTCACCAACGGCGGCTTTGCCGCAACCGATGCCGGCGGCTCAACCGGTGGCCGCAGCTCCGCAGGCCGTCGCGCCTGCACCGTCCAAAAGTGCGACGCCAGCGGTCGCGCCGGCGGATGACTTCGATCCCGAAGTGGGGTTTTGATCCAACCGAATCCAACGTGGACATCATCCCATGAACACCAAGCTCTATTCCCCAGACGCGGCTCATTGGTATGGGCGGGATGGTGTGGCTTGCCACACCGTCCCGTCCCTCAAGGGGCTTCCTCGTCCCACCACGGTTCGTGATGCCCGGAAGCTCGGGCTTTATCCGAGCGTCACGAACATCATTGGCGTCATCGCCAAACCGGAACTGACTTCCTGGCTGCAAGCTCAAGCCGTGATGGCAGCGCTGACGCTGCCGCGCAATCCCGGCGAGAGCGTGGACGACTTCGCCCAGCGGGTCGTGGCCGACTCGCTCACGACCCGTGACGGCGCGGCAGAGTTCGGCACGGCATTTCATGCCGGGGCGGAACAGGTGGCGCACGCGCTGGCCGTGGATGCGGAGCATCCCGCCGCCGCGTGGCTGCATCACTACTGCGCTTGGTATCGCCGCAATGTCGTGACGTTGCGTTGGACCGAGGCCGTGCTGGTCAATCACAACCTGGGTTACGCCGGCACGGCGGACCTGCTGATTGACCATGCGGTGCATGGCCCGTGTCTCGTGGATCTCAAAACCATGAAGCTCAAGCCCGGTTATAAGGCGAAGCCATATTCGACCTGGTGTTACCAGTTAGCGGCGTATCGCAAGGCGCTGGGTCTGCCGGTCAAGTGCCTGAACCTCATCGTCAATTCGGTCGAGCCTGCCGAGCCCATCGAGCAGGTGTGGTCGGAGGCGGAATTGGAAACCGGGTGGCGGGCCTTC
>JAFMIX010000266.1 GCA_017853785.1 Verrucomicrobiales bacterium | reverse complement strand
CCAAAACTTTCACCATCAGGAACACCGGCCAGGCCGATCTGACCGGGCTGGTCATCACCAAGGGCGGCGCGAATACCGGCGATTTCATCGTGGGCGCGCCCGGGGCAACGAATCTCGCGCCCGGCGCCAGCACCACCTTTGACGTCACTTTCAATCCCCTCCGCGGCGGGTCGCGCAGCGCGGTCCTGCACATCGCCAGCAACGACAGCGATGAGAATCCCTTCGACATTGCGATTCAGGGGAGCGCCCCGGTCTTCTACTCCTATCCGCTTGCGAGCGATCCCGGATGGACGCGGCAAGGCGAATGGGCCTTTGGGCAGCCGACCGGTTCGGGCGGAGGCAACGGTGATACCGGTCATGGGGCCGCAGACCCCCAGGCTGGCGCCAGCGGGTACAACGTCTTCGGGATCAACCTCGGCGGGGATTATTCGACTACCGTTGGCGGCCCTTATTATCTCACGACCGGGCCGCTGAATTTCGCGGGCTACGAGGGCACGACGCTCCGGTTCCAACGCTGGCTCAACACCGATTACCAGAACTACGTCTTCGCGACCGTGGAAGTCTCCACCAACGGAACAAACTGGGTGGGGATCTACAACAACGGCTCCAGCGGTGAGACCGTGGCCAGTTCCTGGAGCCAGCAGACCTACGACATCTCGGCGATCGCCGACAATCAGAGCGCTGTCTATGTGCGGTGGGGGCACCGAGTGGGCAGCAGTGGAGCTTTCGCCTACTCGGGTTGGAACATTGATGATGTGGAGTTCTTTGCCAACTCGGTGGCCGCAGGCAAAAAGGTGTTGGTGATCTGGGATGCCAACACGGGCGGGACTTTGGCCTTCAGCAATGCGCTTGCCGGCGCCGGTTTCGACGTGACCCTGAGCGCCACGGCTGAGACCGGTTACACGGGTGCGAATCCAAGCCCGGATGGTTTTAATGCCGTCATTCACTTGAATGGATCCAGCTACGGGGCGGATATGCCTGTGGCCGGGCAACTGGCCCTTTCCAATTATGTGCATAACGGAGGCGGCTACATTCAAAACGAGTGGGACGCCTATGAATACAACCAGGGGAGAATGCAGAATATGCGCGATTTGATCTTGTTTGATCGACTTGGAACTGGAGGTGAGGGCATCGTAACCCTCACGAATATTCCGTCGCAGGCAGGACACCCGGTGCTGGCGGGCATTCCCGGCAGCATCACGTTCCAAGCCGGACACAATAACGGATTGGCGCACGTGTTTACCAATAATCCGGTGACCGTCCTGATGCGTGAAGGCACCAATGATGCAGTGGCAGTCCGCCGGTTCGGTTCTGGACGGGTGGCGGGATTCCATCACGCAGGCAATTTTGCGGAAGGCAGCTACCACACTCTGTCGGATGCGAATGTGCAGCGGCTTTACATCAACGCGGTGCGATGGGCTGCAACCCCCGTGGTGGCCACGACGGACGAGTGGAGCGGTACTGATTTCATTAGTTCCTTCGGCGAACCGAACATGGCGACCTATGGACAGACTTTTGTGGCTCCGTTGCAGTCCACGCTTGAGAGTTTCACAGTTTATCTGAGCAATACATTGGCTTCGGTTGACTTCAGGTTCTACGTCATGGCGTGGGACGGCGTGAAGGCTACCGGCCCCATTCTCTACCAGAGTGCTCCTGCGAGCACCCTGGGCCAGACCGGGTGGAACCCGTTCACGTTCCATCCCGGGATCAGGCTAACATCGGGGGCTGACTATGTGGCCTTCGTGTCCGCCTCCACGCTCTTCAATGGCACCAACGGCTCTGCCAGAATGGGCAGTCCGCTTGGTGACTCCTATTCGGATGGCCATTTTGTCTATCAAAACAACGGGACGAATTTTGCGGCGTTGACCAGTTCCACTTGGGGCAGCCTCTCACCTCGTGACCTGGCGTTCGAGGCGGTGTTCAGCACGACCCCTCCGATCGCGCCGCAACTCACGGGGGTTTATAATTCCGGCGCGGGCACACTGGTGTTCAACTGGAGCGATCCGAGTTTTCACCTCCAAGTGCAGACCAACACGGCAGGAGTGGGACTTTCGAACAACTGGGTGAATCTGCCGGGGGGCGCCACCAGTCCCGTCGTCATCACGCCCAATCCGACCAATCCGGCGGTATTCTACCGGTTGATGTCGCCGTAACGGGCGGGAAAGATTCTGCGAATCGGCGCCGGGCGGCGAAAGTCGCCCGGCGCTTTGACGAGGAAGCGCGTTGACCGCGCGATAGAACTGCAACAACACGCGCCCCAAGGAATCCAATTCCTTCGTCAACTTCTCGCCGAGCGGGAATGGTGCAGGGGAGATGCGCCAGGATTGATTCGCGAAGAGCCCGCCCTCGGGAGTTGAGGAGCGAACTGCCTGCGCAATTTCAGCGGAATTCATGCACGAATCTGCCCCGTGCCCAAGCCCAGCCATTTATAAGACGTGAGTTCATCCAATCCCATCGGGCCGCGGGCGCCGATCTTGTCGGTGCTGATGCCGATCTCGGCGCCCATGCCGAATTCGCCGCCGTCGGTGAAGCGGGTGCTGGCGTTCCAATACACCGCCGCGCTGTCCACTTCGGCGAGGAAGCGGTTCGCCGTGGCTTCGTCTTGGGTGACGATGCTGTCGGAGTGGCCGGAGCCGTAGTGATTGATATGTTGCACCGCGCCCGCAACGCCGTCCACCACGCGGATGTTGAGGATGTAGTCGTTGTATTCGGTGGACCAAGACCCTTCGGTTGCAGGTTGAATGTTGCAATTTGCAGGTTGGAGAATCTGACGCGTGGCGTCGTCGGTATGCAGCGTGACATTCCTTTCCGCGAGCTTGCGGTCAATGACCGGCAGGAACTTTGCGGCAATGGACTTGTCCACGAGCAGGGTTTCCATGGCGTTGCACACGCCGGGGCGTTGCGTCTTGGCGTTCATCACAATGCTTTCCGCCATGGCAAGGTCGGCAGCGCGATCCACAAACACGTGGCAGACGCCCTTGTAATGCTTGATCACCGGCACCTTGCTGCACTCCGCCACGGCACGGATCAATCCTTCGCCGCCGCGGGGCATGCAGAGGTCCACGAATTGCGTGAGCGAGAGCAGGGCAGGGATGGCTTCACGGTCCGTGGTGGGCACAACCTGGATGGCGTGCGCGGGAAACTTGTCGCCCAGCGCGATGCGTCCCGCTTCGACCATGGTCTGCGCGATCAACTGGTTCGAGTTCAGCGCCTCCTTGCCACCGCGGAGAATCGTGGCGTTGCCGGACTTGAAGCACAGGCTTGCGGCGTCGGCGGTGACGTTGGGGC
>JAFMIX010000265.1 GCA_017853785.1 Verrucomicrobiales bacterium | reverse complement strand
GGCTTCGGCGGCGGTGATGGCGGCGAAGAATCCTGCCGCGCCGCCGCCGACCGCGATGACTTTTGGAGCACTCACGGCCCGAGGGTAGCCGAGGTCGAAGCCATTGTCTCCCGTCAATGTTGGCTCGGACCGGGCGAAGCGGTGAAGGGATGAAACCAATCCCCCGTCCGGCGCGTCCTCCAATCATGGCTTTGAATTCATCCCGCAAGGGAAGCTTTGCGCGCGGACTGAAATTGGCGGTGGTGGCAGGCAGCGCCTTGCTGCTTCAGTTGTTCCCGCAGATGGCTGCCGCCGCGGCGCCGGCTTCCAGACCCAATGTGATTTTCGTGCTGTTTGATGACCTCGGTTACGGCGAGCCGAAATGTTTCCGGGCGGACTCGGATTTCAAGACGCCAAACATGGATCGGCTGGCCGCCGAGGGGATGCGGTTCACGGACGCGCACTCGGCGGCGTCCGTGTGCACGCCCACGCGCTATGGCGTGATCACGGGGCGTTATCCGTCGCGCATCGGGCAGTTCGGCGTGCTCACTTCGTTTTCCAAACCCATCATTCCGCCGCAGCGCCTGACGGTCGCCGCGCTGATGAAGCAGAACGGCTACGACACCGCGTGCTTCGGCAAGTGGCATCTCGGCATGGACTGGGGCGGGCAGACGGACGGGAAAAACCATGTCCAGGTCGGCACGAAGTTGAAATCCAGCCCGAACGCCGCCGGGTTTGATTATTTCTTCGGCTACACCCATGCGCGGAACATCGGCACCATGATCGAGCAGGATCAAGTCGCCGCCATCGTCGCGGAAGTGCAGGCGCAGCCGTTGATCGCGAAAAAAATCGCGGACTACCTCGACCAACCCGCGCGCAAGGAGAAGCCGTTCTTCCTCTACCTGCCGCTGAGTACGCCGCATACTCCCATCGTGCCCGCGCCGGAATTTGCCGGCAAAAGCGGCGCGAAGGATTACGGCGACTGGATTTATCAGGGCGACTGGGTGCTCGGTCAGGTGCTGGCCGCGCTGGAAAAACACCAGCTCGCGGACAACACGCTCGTCCTCGTCAGCAGCGACAACGGCGCGGCCAACCGACCTTATGCGCCGTTGCGCGGCGCAAAGACGAGCATCTACGAGGGCGGCCACCGCGAGCCGTTCCTCGCGCGCTGGCCCGGAAAAATCAAGCCCGGCAGCACGTGCGCCGACACCATCTGCCTCAACGACCTCATGGCCACCTGCGCGGAGATCGTGGGCGCGAAGCTCCCTGCCAACGCAGGCGAGGACAGTGTGAGCATCTTGCCGGATTTGCTCGGCACCGCCACCGGCCCGGTGCGCGAGGCGACCATCCACCAATCTCCCGGGGCTGACCTCGCCATCCGGCAGGGCGAGTGGAAATTGATTTTCCTGAAGACCGGCCAGCGCGAACTCTATAACCTTAAGACCGATTTGGGCGAAACGAAGAACGTCGCCGCTGCCCATCCTGAAGTCGTGGAGAAGCTGACCGCTCTGATGCGGAAATACATCGCCGATGGCCGCAGCACCATTGGCGCGGCGCAGAAGAATGATGTGCCCATTTCCATAGACGGCGGCGGCAAAAAGAAAAAGGGCGGCAAAGCAAAAGGCAATTCCAAGGCCGGGGAAACCGCCGCGTTGAATCCGTCGTTCGACTGAGTGCGACCGCTAATCTATTTGCCATGAAAACAATCTTCGCATCGTCCCGGGTGATTTTGTTGACGCTCGGCAGTTGCATCGCCGCTTTTGTCCTGCCGCTTTGCGCCGCGCCGAATTCCGGTAGTCCCAAGCCCAATATCATTCTCGTTATGCCGGATGACGTCGGCTACGGGGATTACGCCTGCTTGGGGAATCCTGTCATCCACACGCCGGCGGTGGACGCATTCCGGAAGGGCAGTTTGTTGCGCACCCAGTTTCACGTCAGTCCGACGTGCTCACCCACGCGTTCGGCGTTGATGAGCGGGCGGCATGAATTCAAAAACGGAGTGACGCACACGGTCAACGAGCGCGAGCGGATGAGTCTGAGCACCTTCACGCTCGCGCAAATGCTGAAGACCGCCGGCTACACCACCGGCATCTTCGGCAAATGGCATCTTGGCGACGAGGCCGCCTACCAGCCGGACAAACGGGGTTTCGATGAAGTCTACATCCACGGGGCGGGCGGCATCGGCCAGACTTACCCCGGCTCTTGCGGCGACGCGCCCAAGAACAGCAACATCAATCCCGCGTTGCTGCACAATGGGAAATTCGAGAAGACCGAGGGCTATTGCACCGACCTGTTCTTCGCGCAGGCCATCCGCTGGATGGATTCCCGGCGCGCGGCGGGCAAGCCGTTCTTCGCCTACATCCCGCTGAACGCCGCGCACAGCCCGCATGTGCTGCCGAAGAATTATTACGAGCAGTATCTCGGCAAGCCGGGCGTGAACGAAGACACGGCGAAGTTTTTCGGCATGATCGAGAACGTGGATTCAAACTTCGGCGCGCTGTTACGAAAACTCGATGACTGGAAGATCGCGGATAACACCATCGTGATTTATCTGGGCACGGATAACGGCGGCACGGCGGGCGTGAAGCTTTTCAACGCCGGCATGCGCGGCGGCAAAGGCACGGCTTGGGAAGGCGGCACGCGGTCGCCGGCTTTCATCCGCTGGCCCGGGGTCACCCGCGGCGGCACGGAATGCGCCGCACTCACGGCGCACATCGACATCTTCCCGACGCTCGCCGAGATTGTCGGGGCAAATCTCTCCGCCGAGGTCCAGCGCCAGGTGGAGGGGCGCAGCTTGGTGCCGTTGCTGAAAAATCCGCGGGCCGCGTGGGCCGACCGGCTGCTCTTCACCCACGTCGGCCGTTGGAACGTGGGCATGCCGCCCGTCAAGTTTGGCGAGTGCAGCATCCGCAACTCACGCTACGCGCTGGTGCGCGAGGCGGGAGATTGGGCGTTGTTTGATCTGCAGCTTGATCCCGGCCAGCAGCGGAATGTGGCGGCGGAAAATCCCGAAGTAGTCAAGAATCTCGCGACAGGCTATGACCGATGGTGGGCTGAGCTGCCGCCACTCCTCGTCAACGAAAACGCGCACCTGACCGCGCCCAAAGTCAATCCTTTCAAAGAGCTTTACTGGCAGCAATTCGGCACCAACGACACGCGGGCTGGCAGTGGTGAAAGAAAAAAGCAAAAGTCGGTTCGTTGAAAGTCACCGTGGCGGTCGACCGTTGCCAGCCAGCCGAAGCCCAAGGCCAAAGGATCGTTTCGCGACGTTGACTTCGCTCCGAAGCTCAATGAAAATATTCCGCCGCCTTAACAAAAAATGAAACCCGCCCTT
>JAFMIX010000264.1 GCA_017853785.1 Verrucomicrobiales bacterium | reverse complement strand
GTCATCACGCGCAATCCTGACTACTGCGCGGAAGGCGCAAGCGTAGTGACTTCATTAACCGCTGCAATTGCCACCTGTGCCCATGAAGAAACGGCTTTTGTCATTGGCGGCGCAGAAATTTACGCCCAGACACTACCGCTGGCGCAACGCATGGAGCTCACCGAAATCCACGCCGAGGTGGTTGGCGATGCGCATTTTCCAGAATTCAGCCACGTCGATTGGTCAGAGCTGACGCGCGAACCACATGCCAACCCCGACGGGCTGACCTATGATTTTGTCAGCTACCAGCGTAAAAAAGCGGGTGAATCGTAAGCTTGCAAAACGGCGTGTTACCAGCGCCGAGTTTTTGAGCTTTCCTTTCCTTTGAGCTTTCTTTTGAGCTTTCGAGTTTGCCTCAGGATGGCACTTATTCCCTGACACAATCCACGTAATAACGCACGCTGCCATTGCTGGCATCCTTTACCAGGCCGTGAATATCCGTCTCGAAACCGGGGAATTTTTCGTTGAACTCGCGCGCAAACTTGAGATAGCGCACAATCGTGCCGTTGAACTGCTCGCCCGGAATCAGCAACGGTATGCCGGGAGGATACGGAGTCAACAACACTGCGGTGACCCGGCCTTCGAGCTCGTCGATGCTCACGCGGTCGATTTCCCGGTGCGCCATCCTGGCGAACGCATCCGCCGGGCGCATCGCCGGCACCATCGACGACAGATACATTTCCGTGGTCAGCCGAGCGATGTCGTTAGCCTTGTACACCGCGTGAATCTGCGCGCATAAATCCTTCAGGCCGACACGCTCATAGCGCGGATGTTTGGCGACAAACTCGGGCAGCACCTTCCATAGCGGATGGTTGCGGTCGTAATCGTCCTTGAACTGCTGCAAGGCGGTGACCAAAGTATTCCAGCGGCCCTTGGTGATACCGATGGTAAACATGATGAAGAACGAATACAGGCCGCACTTTTCGACGATCACGCCATGCTCGGCGAGGTATTTGGTGACAATCGCCGCCGGCATGCCGATCCCGTCGGAAAATTCGCCATCCACATCCAGCCCCGGCGTGATGACCGTCGCCTTGATCGGGTCGAGCAGGTTGAAGCCTTCGGCCAGCTCGCCAAAGCCATGCCAGCGCGCGGCAGGCTTCAGCATCCAGGCGTCACGTTCCTCGATCCCTTCTTCGGACAGGTCGTCCGGCCCCCAGACCTTGAACCACCAGTCGGTGCCCCATTCCTCGTCGATCTTGCGCATCGCGCGGCGAAAATCCAGCGCCTCGGCAATCGATTCTTCGACCAGTGCCTGCCCGCCCGGCTCTTCCATCATCGCTGCGGCCACATCGCACGAGGCGATGATCGAATACTGCGGCGAAGTCGAGGTATGCATCAAATAGGCTTCATTGAACACATCGCGGTCGAGCCTGTTTTCCAGCGCGTCCTGCACCAGTATCTGCGAGGCTTGCGAAAGCCCGGCCAAGAGCTTGTGCGTGGATTGCGTGGAAAAAATCATCGACTCCTTGCAGCGCTCGCGGTCAGCGCCAATGGCGTGGTAATCGCCATAAAAATCATGGAACGCCGCATGCGGCAGCCAGGCTTCGTCAAAATGCAAGGTGTCGATTTTTCCGTCCAGCATCTGCTTGATGTCTTCAACGTTGTACAGGATGCCGTCATAGGTGCTTTGCGTGATCGTCAGCACGCGCGGCTTGGCGCCCTTGTTGCTGATGAACGGGTTGGCGTCAATCTTTTTGCGGATGTTTTCCCAGAGAAATTCCTCACGCGGAATCGGCCCGATGATGCCGTAGTTGTTGCGCGTCGGCATCAAAAAGACCGGGATCGCGCCGGTCATCATGATGGCGTGCAAAATCGATTTGTGGCAGTTGCGGTCCACCACCACCACGTCGCCCGGCGCTACCGTGGAATGCCAGACAATCTTGTTGGAAGTCGAGGTGCCGTTGGTGACAAAAAACAGATGGTCGGCATTGAAAATCCGCGCCGCATTGCGCTCGGAGGCCGCTACCGGCCCCGTATGGTCAAGCAGCTGGCCCAGCTCTTCCACCGCGTTGCACACATCCGCGCGCAACATGTTCTCGCCGAAGAACTGGTGGAACATCTGCCCCACGGGGCTTTTCAGGAAAGCCACGCCACCCGAATGCCCCGGGCAATGCCAGCTATAGGAGCCATCCGCCGCGTAATGCACCAGCGCACGGAAAAAAGGCGGCGGCAGTGAATCCATGTAGGCGCGCGCTTCGCGCACGACGTGCCGCGCCATGAATTCCGGCGTGTCTTCATACATGTGGATGAAGCCATGCAGCTCGCGCAGGATATCGTTCGGGATGTGTCGGCTGGTGCGCGTCTCGCCATGCAGGAAAATCGGAATCTCGGCGTTCTTGTAGCGGATTTCCTCGACAAAGGTGCGCAGCTCGGCGATCGTCTCTTCGCCTTCATGGGCAAGCTCCTCATCATCCACCGACAGAATGAAGGCAGAAGCCCGGCTCTGCTGCTGGGCAAATGACGACAGATCGCCGTAACTGGTCACACCCAGCACGTCAACGCCCTCTTCCTCGATCGCCTTGGCCAGCGCACGGATGCCGAGGCCAGAAGCATTTTCAGAGCGAAAGTCTTCGTCAATGATGATGATGGGAAAATGAAATCGCATGGCTATATCTTCGGCAGGGTCACACCCACTTGCCCCTGGTATTTTCCGCCGCGATCCTTGTACGATGTCTCGCAGACCTCGTCCGCTTCAAAAAACAGCACTTGCGCACACCCTTCACCGGCATAGATTTTTGCGGGCAGCGGCGTGGTATTGGAAAATTCCAGCGTCACGTAGCCCTCCCATTCCGGCTCGAACGGCGTGACATTGACGATGATGCCGCAACGCGCATAGGTGCTCTTGCCCAGGCACACGGTGAGCACATTGCGCGGGATGCGAAAATATTCCATCGTGCGTGCCAGAGCAAACGAATTCGGCGGGATCACGCAATAGTCGCCATCCATCTCGACAAACGAATTGGAATCGAAATGCTTTGGATCCACAATCGTCGAATAGACATTGGTGAACACGCGGAATTCACGCGAACAGCGAATGTCGTAACCATAGCTTGAGGTGCCATAGGAAACGATCTTCTGTCCATCCACTTCGCGCACCATATTGGGCTCGAAGGGTTCGATCATGCCATGCTGCTCGGCCATGCGGCGTATCCACTTGTCAGGTTTGATGCTCATGATTCATCCAATGAAAGGTTGGGAACAAAAGCGCGCAGTATACGGCTTTTAGCCAAGCAGAAAATCCAACGCTGCAACCCCGCTTGAGGGTGCGGCACGTGCAATGGCAACAAGC
>JAFMIX010000263.1 GCA_017853785.1 Verrucomicrobiales bacterium | reverse complement strand
GCCACTGCTGCGCCAGCGCCTCCAGTTCAATGGCCTTGAGGTTCTGGATCTGGAACTGGTGCTTGCGGCTCCACGCGATGAGCGTGGGCTTGCTGACGTGCAGCTCCGCCATGAGCTGCGCGTAGGTGCGCCCTTGGGCGCGGAGTTCGATGAAACGTTGAACGGTCTTGTCGTCGTGCGGCATATACGGTCCTTTCTCTCCCTGCCAGCGTTGGGCGTGAACAGAAGCCCGCGCCAAGGCGGAACTCCGGCGTCCACAACGCCAGCATTTACTGAGGGCCGCTGAAATCAGCGGACCCGATGGTTACAGGTTATAGCCCGGTGCGAGCCAACGCACCGGAGTTAACCCCTCTCCACCGGAGAAGGACCAAAGAAGCCTTTGGAAGCAGCCACATCCCCAGTCCGGAAGCCCCGCCCCCGAACCCCGCCAGCACCGCCAGCGGTTGAAAATGTCTTTGCCGGCCAACGCTCACCGCCCCGCGATGAAGTTGACGCCAAAATCTTAGCACACATGGAGCCGTCGGCAAATTCGTTTTAGAAAAAATGTTTACGGGGGCAACAAGGCCAACACCGATCCGACCGGTCGGTTCATGGTCGGGAGCCTTCCCACAGCAAGCGCACCGCATACGTCCGTGAGCACATCCGCAAGCGCTCCGCAATCTGCGCCACAGTCAGCGTCGTTCGCGCCCGCAAGGCCTGCGCGATCCGCGCCTTCACCGGATGCTGCAGGGAGCTTCGCGGGCTCTCCTCGCCACCGGTGAATAACTGTGGGAAGCGTATTAGCGTCCGGCACGCGGGCCGCGCGCGTTCGAGTAAGAGCGCGCGTGTCGGCGCGAGCAATGCCCGATGAGCGAGGCGCGTTAGCGCCTACGCGAAGGAGGCGAAGCGAGCGAGCGTCCGGCATGCGCGCACGCGCCTGGGGACATTCGGGTTGGAGGCGTGAGGCCAACTCAAGGCGCGCCCGTTTTGGTTGGTGGTTGCGCAGTGGCACTAGGGCAGCCTCCTGGCGATTGGTCCCGGCTGCCGCAAGAACAGAGCGGTGTGAGCCACACCTCCACACCAGGCGTTCAAGTTTCGAGGCGCGTTCAAATTTAGCGAGACATCCGCATTCACCTGGCTGCGTGAGATCCGCAGGCCAAGTGACGCACGAGTTGCTGGCGGCTGACTTCTATTTTGAACATTGTCATGGGGTAGTTGGCCGGACGGACGGGCCGGGCTGCGGCGGGCAAACCGTCACGTCTTTCTTTCGAGTCGCTGGTTCAATGTCCCACGCGGCGAGCTTCCCATCTTTCACGGTGCCGTTGAGCACGGTGTTACGCGAGAGATGGAGTTTGAAATCCACGTCCCAATCCGCCGGCCACGCGGGCAGCAGGAGAATCTTCTCGCCGGCTTCCTGCACGAGCATCCGCTGCAACGCCACCGCGCCGGAGCCGAAGTGGTCGAAGTCCGGGCACGAGTCCGGCCATTCGAGGCCATAAAGAGGGAAACGGCACATCGGCGAGGCCGTGCGAAAGCGCCGCACCAATCCATCGGCGGCCTCGGTGGCATCGCCAGCGCAGGCCCAGTGGATCTGGTCCTGTGTCCAGCAACGGCAGCCGAATGCGTTCTTGCAAACGCGATGCTTCATCGTCCAAGCCACGAGGTCACCAGTACCGAGCGCGAGGCCGAAGCAGCGGAACGGAAACACAGGATAGAGTTCGCCGTTCTCCGAATTCACCTTCTTGTCCCATTTCTCGGCCGGTGCGATGGCCGGGCGGCCTTCGATGCTCTGGAGGAAGACCTCCGGCACCTCCGCGCGAAACTTCCTCCAGCGCGCCTGGTCTTCTGGGGAGCCGGCTCTCATCACGAGCAACTCGTCCAGACAGAACCGCAGGCCCGCGATGTCCGGCGCGGGATTCACCGCAATCCACCAGGTCTCCAGAACCATCGCCGGGTCAAGACGAAGCTTGCCGTCCGCATCGCGGGGATAGTGTTTATCGAAGAACAGCAACACCTCGCGCGCGAACGGCACCAGCACCTTGTCGCGAAACGCCGCGTCGCCGGTGAAGTTGACGTAGTCGAGCATCATGGCTGTCGTTTCGAGGCCGCTCGTGAAGTAGAAACTGTGGTAATAACCCTTACCGGTGTTCTCGCCCGGTTTGACCTTCAACGGCTTGCCGTTCTCACCGCAATCGCGCTCGGCGCCGGTCGGCTCGATGTTCTCGCGGTAGTAGGCGCCGTCGTGCCCGAACCACGCCTTCGTGATCGCCTTCCGCATCGGCAGGAGGTCCGAGTAATAGTCAAAGAATGGTTTCATCAGATCGAAGTCGCCGCTCGCCAGCAACGGCCAGTAGAGCAACCGCTGATTCTGGTAAGTGAACCGGCGTCCCCAGAGCCGGTCGTCCTCGTGCGTGAGCAACGTGCCGTCCGGCTGCACCACCGCCTGAGTCCGGCGCCGTTTGGGGTCCGGCCCGACGCGCAATTGCTGGGTGAACAATCCGCCGTTGAACTTCGTCTGGACGCGCCCGCGGCTCTGGCAGGCCATCAGGAAGCGGAACACGTTGTAGCTCTGCGCCACCAACGCCGCCCCGTCCTCTTCCTCGCGCATTCCCGCCGCCGACGGCTCGCCCTTGAACTTCTCGCGCGCCTCTGCCGGCAAGGTGCGGTCCGACGTGACAATCCAACTCCGCTCCCAGAAGCCCGCCCACCACGCGCGATGCTTTTCCCAATCGCGCGCCGCATCCACCGTGCGCGCCGCCTGCCGCTCGATGGACTTGATCCACGTCTCCGGCTCCGGCGTCTGCATCGTCAATGCGTGAATGCGGATGTCGAAGCTCCTGCCTGTGCCACAGAGCGCGCCGTCCTTCAGTTTCAACGCGGGGCTTTCCAGCAGATTACCGAAAGTGTTGAAGCGATACGGATCCGGAAACTTCGCCGCCATGTGCGCAACTTCGTAGAACTTCAGATCGGCCGGGTAGACGCTAAGGTCGCCTACAGGGTAATACCACATCAACTTGCCGCGGCGGTCCAGCCTCACGTCCTGCGACGGCTCGGCAGCAGTCGCCGCGGCGGCTCCCGTTATGTTGTAGCGGCACCCTTCGAACCGCCTCCAGAATTCCGGACGGGCGCTGACGGTGATCTCCCGCGGCGAGTTGATTTCAACATGATAGATCGGCCGGTTCGCATCCGCCCAGATGCGCAGCGTGACCCCATCGGCCACAATGCGAATCGAGCCGGTCGGCAGATCCAGCGTCTGACGGAAAGCCGCGCCGGACTTGAATGGATTTGGTGAGAGCGAAACACGCACCCGGCCGGTCTTGAAGATGTCGCCCACGTGGTTGTAAGCGTCATTCTTCGCGAGCAGCAGATA
>JAFMIX010000022.1 GCA_017853785.1 Verrucomicrobiales bacterium | reverse complement strand
AATAAATTATGAGCGAAGCAATAGGAATGATCGAAACCAAAGGCTACACCGGCAGCGTCGAAGCCACTGACGCCATGGCGAAAGCCGCGAACGTCACCATCACCAAGACCATCGCCATCGGCGGCGGCTTGATCACCGTCATCTGCCGCGGCGATGTCGCCAGCGTCAAAGCCGCCGTGGACGCCGGCTCGAAGGCCGCCGCGAAGATCGGCGAATTGAGCGCCGCGCACGTCATCGCGCGCCCGCACGAAGACCTCGGCAAAGCGTTTTTCGGCGAAGCCAAGAAATAACCAACCGCAACCCGCAACCAAACAAAATTTATGGCACAACAAGCAATCGGAATGATCGAATGCAAAGGCCTCTGCGCGCTCTTTGAAGCCGCCGACGCCGCGCTCAAGGCCGCGAACGTCGAGTTCACCGGCTGGGAAAAAATCGGCTCGGGCTACGTCACCGCCTTTTTCCGCGGCGATGTCGCCAGCGTCAAAGCCGCCACCGATGCCGGCGCCGCTGCCGCCGCCACCGTAGGCTCGGTCATCAGCGTGCAAGTGATCCCGCGCCCGCATGACAGCCTGAGCGGCCTCGGCAAGTGGCTGCAATAAATGCGGAACGCGGAATTCGGAGTGCGGAATAAACCGCGCGCCGATTATTCCGCACTCCGCGCTCTGCATTCCGCATTGTGAAGATTCTCGTCGCCAACATCGGTTCGACCTCGCTCAAGTGGCGGCTGTTCGACTGCTCGGACAGCGCCGAACGCCTGCTGCACAAGGGCGGCTTCGAGCGCGTGACTGATTACCCGAAAGCGATCGAGGACTGCCTCGCGGAACTTAAAGCTGCAAACGCCATCGCGAATGAAAGCGAACTTGCCGCTGTCGGCTTCAAGACCGTCATCGCCAAAGACGTCACCGGCTGCGTGAGGCTGGACGAAAAGGTTCTGGCGGCGATGGAAGCCTACAAAGGCCTCGCCCCCGCCCACAACCCGCCCTACATCACCGGCATCCGGCTCTTCGCTCAGCGGATGCCCTCGGTGTCGTTGGTCGGGCTGTTTGAGACTGCGTTCTACCAGTTCGCGCCGGAGGCGATGATGCGTTACGCGGTGCCGGATTCCTGGCATGCCGCCGGCATCCGCCGATGGAGCTTTCATGGTGCGAGCCACAAATTCATGGCCGAACGCAGCGCTGAATTGCTCGGGCGTGAAGATGTCGCAACCCGCGCGCGCCAGCTTTATATCGATGGCGGCAAATCTCCCATCAACGGGAAGCCGTTCCGCGTGATTTCCTGCCACCTCGGCGGGAGTTCCAGCATCACCGGCATCTTGAACGGCGCCGCCATCGGCAGCAGCATGGGCATGAGCCCGCAATCCGGCCTCCCGCAAAACAACCGCGTCGGCGACCTCGATGCCGAAGCCCTGCCCTATGCGGTCAAGACCCTCGGCATTTCGGTCGAGGAAGCCCAGCGCCAACTCAGCAAAGAATCCGGGCTCAAAGGCTTGAGTGGCGTCTCCAACGATATCCGGGAAATCCAGACCGCCGCAGCCGCCGGTAATGCCAAGGCCAAGCTGGCGATTGATGTTTACGTCGCCTCCGCGCGGCATTGGATCGGCAGCTATTTCCTCGAACTGAACGGCGCAGACGCCATCGTGTTCACCGCCGGCATCGGCGAAAACCGCGCTGAGCTCCGCGCCGCCATCTGCGGGAACCTCGAAAACATCGGCATCATCCTCGATGCGGAAAAGAACAACGCCGCCTGCGCCACCGAGGCCGTCATCAGCGCCCCGGAATCGCGCGTCAAAGTGTTGGTCATCCCCACGAACGAAGAACTCGTAGTGGCCCGCGAGACCAAGCGGCTGCTGCAGAATTCCGGCAACTAAATTTTCCATCAACTATCAACTAACAACCAAAAACTAACTATGGCAATTCAAGCAATCGGTATGATCGAAACCCGCGGCCTCGTCGCTCTCGTTGAGGGCACGGACGCGATGCTCAAAGCGGCGAACGTCGAACTCGCCGGCCCCATGACCCAGGTCGGCAACGCCCTCGTCACCGCGGTTGTCGTCGGCGATGTCGCCGCCGTCAAGGCCGCCACCGACGCCGGCGCCCAGGCCATCAAGGCCATCAAGGGCGAAGTCGTCAGCGTGCATGTCATCGCCCGCCCGCACGGCGATGTGGACGCGGTGCTGCCCAAGAAGAAGTAAGAAGGCAGAATGACCCGGTGTCATTCTGTTCGTCTAGCGACGGCTGACCTGTTTCTTCATTCTTAATTCTTAATTCAACATTTGCGTTTATGTTCCTCGCACGCGTAGAAGGCTCGGTCGTCGCGACCAAAAAGGAAGCCAGCATGAGCGGCCGCAAGCTGCTCCTGTTGCGCCCGCAACTGGTGGACGAAAAAGACCCGACTAAATTCCGCAACGGCGTCAACACCATCGTCGCCGTGGACACCGTGGGCGCCGGCATCAACGAACTCGTCCTGTTCTGCCAGGGCAGTTCCGCGCGCCTCGCCGCCGGCCTCAAGGAAACGCCCGTAGATGCCGTCATCATCGGCATCGTGGATTGCGTAGACGTGCTGGGAAAACAGATCTACAGCGCCAAGACTTAACCTCCCCTGCCCTTTAACTGATTCGCATGAGCGCCTTGAACGAAACTTTGATCCGCGACGTCGTCGCTGAAGTGCTGGGCCGCATCGGCGGCGCCGCGCCGGCGACCGCCACCAAGTCCACCCCCTCCGCCCCGCCGCCCGCGCCGAATCCGGATTGCGGCTGCAGCGCGAAGAAAACTTCCGCCAGCAACCCCGCGTTGCGCGGCAAGTTTGGCGTGTTCGCCACCGCCGAAGAAGCCTGTGCCGCCGCGCAGGAAGCATTTCTGCAGTTGAAGGAAAAAGGCATCGAAGCCCGCCGCAAGATCGAAATTATCGTCAAGACGATGGCGGAAAAGAACGCCGAAGCGTGGGGCCGGATCGAATTTGAAGAGACCAAGATCGGCCGCCTCGACCATAAGATCGCGAAACTGGGCCTGATCAAGCTCGTGCCCGGCGTGGACTGGCTGCGGCCGGACGCGCGGTCCGGCGACCACGGCATAACGCTTGAAGAATACACGCCCTTCGGCGTCGTCGGCGCAATCACGCCCAGCACCCATTCCATCCCCACGTTGAGCGGCAACATCGTGAACATCGTCGCCGCCGGCAATGCCGTGGTGTTCAACGCGCATCCCAGCGCCGCTCGTTGCGCGGCGGTCGCCGTGCGCGCTTACAACGAGGCCGTTTATCGCGAGACCGGCATCGAGAACATCGCGTGCATCATCGAGAAGCCTTCGCTGGATTCCTTCAACGCGCTTTGCAAAAACGAAAACACCCGCCTGCTGCTCGTCACCGGCGGACCGATGGTCGTGAAGGCCGCGATGCAGACCGGCAAGCGTGCCATCTGCGCCGGCCCCGGCAACCCGCCAGTCTTCGTTGACGACACTTGCTGCCCCACGCGCGCGGCGAAGGCGATCATTTCCGGCGCGGCGTTCGACAACAATCTTTTATGCATCGGCGAGAAACAGGTGTTCGTCCTCGACCACGTCGCCGACAAGTTAATGCAGCGCATGACCGAGAACGGAGCGGTGAAACTGACCCACGCGCAGCTCGACAGCCTCACCAAAGCCGCGTTCACCATCACGCCCGGTCAGGGCGGCGGTTGTGCGCAAGCCCACACCAACAAGGATTTCATCGGCAAGGACACGAGCGTGCTCGCGCAAGCCGCGGGAGTAAACATTCCCGCCGGCACGCAACTGCTCTTCGGCGAAACCGATGCGATGCATCCGTTCGTCCAAGAGGAGCAGATGATGCCGATGATTCCCATCGTCCGCGTGAAGAGCGTCGAAGAGGGCATCGCGAAATCGCTGCAGTCGGAACATAACTACAAGCACACCGCCATCATCCACTCGCATGACGTGGAAAACATCACGGCGATGGCGCGCGCGCTCGACACGACATTGTTCGTCAAGAACGGGCCATCCCCCGCCGGCCTCGGCCTCGGCGGCGAAGGTTATTTGAGTTTCTCCATCGCCACGCCCACCGGCGAAGGCATCACCAACCCGCGAACGTTCACCCGGGTGCGCCGCTGCGTGATGGTGGACAATCTGCGCATCTATTGATTTATGTTGCTGGCCCGCGTTGAAGGAAATGTGGTCGCCACCCGGAAGCATCCGAGCTTCGAGGGCTGGCGGCTCGTTATCTGCCAACCGATCAACCATGCGGGCGAACCCGAAGGCTCCCCGCAGATCGCGATCGATGCCCACGGCGCTGGCATGCACCAACGCGTGGTGATTTCCAGCGACGGCTCCGCCGCCCGCGCCGCCGTGGGCGATGACAAAAGCCCTGCCCGCTGGCTCGTGCTCGGCGTCGTGGATGAAAAAGAGCCGGGGGTGGCCGTATGAAACTCGGCACGGTCATCGGCCGCGTCACGTTGAGCGTGACCACCTCTAAGCTGGCAGGAGCGCGCTGGCTCATCGTCTCGCCTTTCACACGCGAACATTTTCAAAATGGCAGCCAGACCCCGCCCGGCATGAGCAAAGACCCCAGTCTGGTAGTCTACGACAATCTCGGCGGCGACCTCGGCCACACCATCGGCTATATTGAGGGCCGCGAAGCCGCCCAGCCGTTCGACGTTCCCCCGCCCATTGACGCGATCAACGCCGCGCTCGTGGATGAAATTTTTTACAACCCCTTCAACAAATAAATATGAGCACCGTAATCAGCGCCCGCGACATCGAGGATTTGCTCGCCAAAGGCGGCGATATCAACAACCTGCCCACCGACGCCATCCTCACGCCGTCCGCCAAAGATTTGCTCCGCGACCTGAAGCGGCACAACCACGCGCCCGCGAAGCCTGCCGCCGCCAGCGGTCCACTCACCGCGCCGACGACCAAGCTGAACTCCAAATCGCCCAAGGCGGAACTCGAAGCGTTCTTCAACTCGCCCTACGCCCACAGCTTGAAGGAACAGATCTGTGAGATGGGGCATCGCCTCTGGAAGCGTGCCTACGTAGACGGCAACGGCGGCAACATGGCCATCCGCGTCGGCGAAGACATCGCCATCTGCACGCCCACGCTCGTCAGCAAAGGCTCGCTCAAGCCGGCGGACATGTGCCTCGTGGATTTTGAAGGCAATCAACTGCTCGGCACCAAGAAGCGCACCAGCGAGATTTTGATGCACTTGCAGATGATGAAGAAGCAGCCCAAGGCTTTTGCCACCTGCCATTGCCATCCGCCGTACGCTACGGCGTTCGCGGTGGCCAACGTTGCTCCGCCAACCTGCATGTTGCCGGAGTATGAAGTCTTTTGCTCCGTCGGTGTCGCGCCGTATCGCACGCCCGGTTCGCCGGACATGGGCAAGCTCGTCGCCGACATGACTGACGACTACAACACCATCCTCATGGCCAATCACGGCGTCGTGACGTGGTCGCACAACAACATCGAGGAAGCCTACTGGCGCATGGAAATCATCGAGGCCTACTGCCGCACCATCGTCGTGGCCGGCCAGCTCGGCAAGCCGATTAACACTTTCACCGGCCCGCAGATGAAGGAACTGCTCAACATCAAGCAAAGCCTCGGCTTCGTAGACCCGCGCTACAACCTCAAGGAATGTGAACTCTGCGATACCGGCGAATGGCGTCCTGGCGCGACCTGCCAACCTCAACAATCTGGCGCACCCACCGTGGGGCTGGACGCCGACGCGGAAGCGGCGGTCAAGGCTATCACCGACCAGATTCTCGCGCAGATGAAATAACGCCCGGCGGCGGCGCAAATCTTTTTGTGACGATCTCGCTCTTCATCCCGTGTTTCGTGGACCTGATGTATCCCAAGGTGGGCATCAGCATGGTCAACATCTTTGAAAAGCTCGGCCACAAAGTCGCCGTGCCCAAAGGCCCGGCCTGCTGCGGTCAGCCCGCGTTCAACTCCGGTTACTGGGACGAGAGCCGCACCATCGCCACCCAGATGTTGGAATCGCTCAAGGATGCGGACGTCGTCGTCATCGCCAGTGGCTCGTGCGGCGCGATGATGAAGGTGTTCTACCCGGAACTGTTTGCCGGCACGAAATACGAGGCCATGGCCCGCGAGCTGGCGCCGAAGTGTTTCGAGTTTTCCTCGTTCCTCGTCAACAAGCTCGGCGTGACCGACCTCGGCGCGAAGTTTCCGCACAAGGTCACCTTCCACGACGGCTGCCACGGCTTGCGGGAGTTGAACAACAAGCGGCCGCCGCGTGAGTTGCTCGCCAAAGTGCGTGGGCTGGAACTCGTCGAGATGACGGCGGCGGAGACTTGTTGCGGTTTCGGCGGGACGTTCTCCGCGAAGTTTCCCGCCATCTCCACCGCCATGGCCGAAGTCAAATGCGCCAGCGCGATCGACACCAAGGCGGAATATATCGTCTCCTGCGACTCCAGTTGCCTGATGCAGATCCAAGGTCTGGCGGACAAGCAACGCCAGCCGGCCAAAACCATCCACCTCGCGGAAATTCTTGCTCAATCATGAACCGAAGATTTCAGCCACGGATTGAACACGGATTGAACACGGAGAATAACAAAGCCGGATTTTTTAAGAATCCGTGTTTCATCTGTGTTTCATCTGTGGCTAAAAAGTATTCCGCATGACCGCCCCGGCCGCCCAATTCACGCTGGATGCCCGCCGCGTCGCGCCGGACACGCGGCATCGCGGCATCATCCAGACCGCGATGGGCAAATACGAGGTCGTGCGCGACCAGCGCAAGCTGTGGTTTCAAGATTGGCAGGGCGCGCGCAACCTCGCCGCCCGCACCAAGTTTGCTGCCGTCAATCAACTCGACACCCACCTCGCCGAGTTTGCCAAAAACCTTGAAGCCCGCGGCACGAAAATCCATTGGGCCAGCAATGCCGAGCAGGCGCGGAGCATCATCCTCGGCATCCTCAAAGCGAAGAACGCCAAAGTCGTCGTCAAATCCAAGGCGATGACGAGCGAGGAGATCCACCTCAACGACGCGATGGAAACCGCCGGCTGCGAAGTCGTGGAGTCCGACCTCGGCGAATACATCGTCCAACTCCGCCAGGAGCCACCGTATCACCTCGTCTTTCCCGCGATGCACCTCACGCGCGGCGAAATCCAGAAAACTTTTCAGGACAAACTCCTCGACGCGCCCACTGACAATCCGGAAGACCTCACCATGGTCGCCCGCCGCGTGCTGCGGCAGAAATACATTCAAGCCGATGTCGGCATCACCGGCGCGAACTTCGCCATCGCCGAGACCGGCATGATTTCCATCACCGAGAACGAAGGCAACGCGCGGCTCACCGCCGCCTTGCCGAAGACAATGATCACGCTTGTCGGCATCGAGAAAGTTCTGCCGCGCCTCGCCGACCTCGCGTTGTTCCTGCCGATGCTCGCCGTGATGGGCACAGGTCAGGCGTTGACGTGCTACAACACGCTGTATGGTGGCCCGCGCCAGCCCGGCGAAGCCGACGGACCCGAAGAATACCACGTCGTCCTGCTTGACAACCAGCGCACCACACTCCTCGCCGATGCCGAACAGCGCGACGCTCTCGGCTGCATCCGTTGCGGCGCGTGCCTGAACGTCTGCCCCATCTTCCGCAACGTCGGCGGCCACACCTACGGCACGGTCTACGGCGGGCCGATCGGCTCGGTCATCACGCCGCACCTGCGCGGCCTGCAGGATTGGAAGCACTTGAGCTTCGCCTCGTCGCTCTGCGGCGCCTGCACCGAGACGTGCCCGGTAAAAATTGATTTGCATCATCACCTCTTGCAGAACCGCCGCAACGCCTTCGCGCCGGCGACGGGCAAGCCGAGTTGGTGGCAGAAAACCGCCTTCAAGCTCTTCGCGCCCGTGGCAAACTCCCCTGCCCTCTGGTCGCTGACAACGAAGCTCGGACGCTTTGGGCAAATCTTTCATGGCTTGGTCAAGGGCAGCGCGCTTGACCCTGCACAAGCGTGGACGAAGACCCGCGAGGTCGCCCCAATTGCGAAACAAAGTTTCCGCGAATGGATGAAGGAGCGTGAGTCATGAGCGAGCGCGAAAATATCTTCACCCGCATCCGCGAGGCGCTGACCGTCAAGGCGCACGCGCATCACGGCGCGACCTTGCCCACGACCGCCGAGCATCGCGCCGTGCTGCCTGCCGTGGGCGCGACGACTGCGGAGCAAGTGGCGTTGTTCACCAAGAACGCGAGCGACCTCCGCGCGAATTTCCAGCCCGTAACCGACACCGCCGCACTCACCGCCGCGCTGATTGCCTTGCGCGACGCGGAAAAATGGCGGCGCGTGGCCGTGCATCCCGGCGCGCTCGCGCAGCCGCAGGTCGCCGCGCTGGGCGTGCCGACTTTGGTCGCGGACGGCACGGCGACGAAAGAAGAACTCGGCCAATGCGACGCGGGCATCACCGAGTGCGACGCGCTCGTGGCGCAGACCGGCTCGGTGCTGGTCACGAGTCGCAGCGCGGGTGGACGGGCCTTGTCTTGCCTGCCGCCGCATCACATCGTCATCGCGCGGCGCGCGCAGGTGGTTGCGGATTTGCCCGCGGCTTTTGCCTTGCTCGCGCAGAAATACGGCGGCAATTATCCCAGCATGATTTCCTTCATCACCGGCCCGAGCCGCACGGGCGACATCGAACGCATCCTCGTGCTCGGTGCGCACGGGCCGAAGCAGTTGAGCATTTTTCTTTTGGATTAACCCCACCTCACCATGAATCTTCCAGACCTAGTCAGACAAGCCGGCGTCGTCGGCGCGGGCGGCGGCGGCTTCCCCACGCACGTCAAGCTCGCCGCCAAAGCCGAGACCGTCATCGCCAACGGCGCGGAATGCGAACCGTTGTTGCACAAGGACGCCGTCGTCATGGAAGAATACGCCAAACTGCTCGTCCAGGGTGTGCAACTCACCATGACCGCCACCGGCGCGAAAGAAGGCGTCATCGGCATCAAAGGCAAAAAGAAAAAAGCCGTCGAAGCCGTCACCGCCGCGTGCGTCGGCACGAATGTGCGCGTGCAGTTGCTGGGCGATTATTATCCCGCCGGCGATGAATACGATTTGGTCTTCAATGTCACCGGCAAACTGATTCCGCCCGGCGGCATCCCCATCGCGGTCGGTGTCGTCGTCGCGAACGTCGAGACGTTCGTGAACATCGCCAAAGCCGCTGCCGGCAAACCCGTCACGCACAAGATGGTCACCATCGCCGGGGCGGTAAAATCGCCCGTGACTTTGAGCGTGCCCCTCGGCACGACCTACCGCGATTGTATCGCCGCCGCCGGTGGGCTCACGACCAACGACCCCATTCTGTGCCTCGGCGGCCTGATGATGGGCACGACCACTGACAATCTCGACACGCCCGTCACGAAGACCTCCACCGGCGTCATCATTCTGCCGCGCGACCATCACACCATCGAGCGCAAGCTCAAGCCCAAGCAGGCTCAAGCCGGCATCGGCAAATCCGCGTGCGACCAGTGCCGCTATTGCACCGAGTATTGCCCGCGCTTCCTGCTCGGCTACGCGGTCGAACCGCACCAAGTCATGCGCACGCTCGCCTTCACCGCCACCGGCGCGGCGACGTTCAACCAATGGGCGGCCATGTGTTGCTCGTGCGGACTGTGCACACTGTATTCCTGCCCGGAAGAATTATTTCCTAAGGAGGCCTGCGACGACGCCAAGACCGAAATGCGGAAGGCACAAGTCAAGTGGACGGGACCGATGAATCCCAAGCCGCACCCGATGATGGACGGCCGCCGCGTACCCGTGAAAACGCTCACGAAGAAACTACACGTGCAGGACTACGACTTGCCCGCACCCTTGGCCGCCACGCCGCTCGCGCCAACGCGGCTCATCCTCCCGCTCAAGCAGAGCGCCGGCACTGCCGCTATCGCCAAGGTGAAGGCCGGCGAACGCGTCTCCGCCGGTCAGGTCATCGGCGAACCCGCCGCGAATGCGCTCGGCGCGGTGCTGCACGCGCCCATCGCCGGCGTCATCTGCGAGGTCAACGATCAACAACTCATTCTGGAAAGACAATGAACCACAAATCCGTCGGTCTGATAGAACTCTCGAGCATCGCCTCCGGCTTCCAAGTCGCCGACGCCATGCTCAAGGCCAGCAACGTCTACATCCTCCTCTCACGCTCCATCTGCTCGGGCAAATACATGGTGCTCATCGGGGGCGAAACCGCCGCCGTCGAGGCTGCCACCAAAGTCGGCGCCGAGGCGGCGAACGGTTGCCTGATCGACAGCATCGTCATCCCCAACCTCCACCCGGACGTGCTCACCGCCATCGGCCGCAGCCAACCCGTAGAGCCGAACGGCGCGCTCGGTATCCTCGAATCCTTCAACGTCGCTACGCTCATCAAAGCCGCCGACGCCTGCGCCAAAGCCGCTGACGTGCAACTCCTCGAAGTCCGCCTCGCCATGGCGATGGGCGGCAAAGCCTTCTGCACCATGACCGGCGACGTCGCCTCCGTACAAGCCGCCGTAGCTGCGGGGCGCGAAGTCATCGCCGAAGCCGGCGTGCTGGTGAACGCCGTGATTCTCTCCCGTCCACACCGGGACGTTTACCGGGAAGTCATTTGATCCAGCGCGAACGCAGTCCGGTCGCGGCGGCAAATCCGTTCTGGACAGCGGTTCACGCTGCCCTACTTTCCCCGCGATGAAATCTGAAGTTCCGCCGTTGCTCCCGCTGCTCAAGCAATACTTCGGCTACACTTCATTCCGGCCGCTGCAGGAAGAGATCATCCGCGACTCGCTCGCGGGCAAAGACACCTTTGCGCTGCTGCCCACGGGCGGCGGCAAATCACTTTGCTTCCAACTGCCCGCACTCGCACGCGACGGCCTCACGGTCGTCGTCTCGCCGCTCATCGCGCTGATGAAAGACCAGGTGGACGCGCTCCAGGCGGCGGGCGTGCCGGCGACATTTCTCAACTCGTCACTTGCGGCAGACGAAGCGCGCGCGCGGCTCCGCGGCCTGCACAATGGCGAATATCGCTTGCTCTACGTCGCCCCGGAGCGGCTGATGTTGTCGGGCTTTCTCGCGGACTTGCAGCGCTGGTACGTGAAGCTCATCGCCGTCGACGAGGCGCATTGCATCAGCGAATGGGGTCACGACTTCCGCCCGGAATACCGGCAGATCGCCGAACTGCGCGAGCTATTCCCCAACGTGCCGTTCATGGCGCTCACCGCCACAGCCACGGAACGCGTGCGCGCGGACATCATCACGCACCTGAAGCTGCGCGAGCCGCGTTGCTACATCGCCAGCTTCAACCGCCCGAACCTCACCTACCGCGTCGTTCCAAAAAACAAGCCCTACGACCAACTGCTCGACTTCCTGCGGGCGCGATCGAAGGAAGGCGGCATCGTCTATTGCCAGTCGCGCAAGACCGCCGAGCGCGTGGCCGCGAACCTGACCGAGGACGGCGTCGCGGCGCAGCCGTATCACGCCGGGCTGACGCCGAAGGTACGCAGCGAGCACCAGGAGCTTTTTCTCCGCGACAACATCCGCGTCATCTGCGCGACCATCGCGTTCGGCATGGGCATCAACAAGCCGAACGTCCGGTTCGTCGTCCACTACGATCTGCCGAAGAACATCGAGGGATATTATCAGGAGACCGGGCGCGCCGGGCGCGATGGGCTGCCGAGCGAATGCATCCTGCTCTTCAGCGCCGGCGACGTGGTGAAACAGACCGCGTTCATCGATGAAAAGCCCGACCTGAAGGAGCAGCAGATCGCCCGCGAGCAATTGCAGCAGATGGTGCATTACGCCGAATGCGCCGCTTGCCGGCGGACGGAATTGCTCGCCTATTTTGGCGAGACCTCCGGCGAGGAAAACTGTGGCGCGTGCGACAACTGCCTTTCCCCGCGCCAGACTTTCGACGGCACACTGGCAGCGCAGAAATTTCTCTCGTGCGTCTATCGCATCCGCGAGAAGCAGCGTTTCGGCGTGGGCTTGAATCACGTCGTCGAAGTCCTGACCGGCGCGGACACGGAGAAAATCCGCAAGTGGGGTCACGAGCAACTTTCCACCTACGGCATCGGCAAGGAGCACAGCCGCTCCGGGTGGGCTGCCATCGGGCGCGAACTGGTGCGGCTGGGTTTCCTGCGGCAGACGACGGAGAAATTCAGCGTGCTGGAACTGACGAACGCAGGTATGGCGACGTTGAAGGCGCGCACGAAGATCACGCTCACCAAGCCCATCGCCGTGCCGGAGGCGAAAGTCCATCGCGTCGGTGAAATCGCGTGCGACGAAGCCCTGTTTGAACGGCTGCGTGAGCTGCGCAAGCGCCTCGCCGACGACCGCGACGTACCGGCCTACATCGTCTTTTCCGACGTGGCGCTGCGCCAGATGGCGCGGAATTATCCGGCGAACGAACGCGACTTTGCGCGCATCAGCGGCGTGGGCGAGAAAAAGCTGCGGGAGTTCGGCGCGGTTTTCCTGACGGAGATCGCGGCGCATTTGCAGACGAACGCCCGGCAGATCTTTGCGGACGAGGCTTTCACTTCACCCGCACCGCTGCCGCGCCGGAGCATCGGGGATTCCGCGCGGGAGACGTTGCGGCAGTTCCGCACGGGCAACACCGTGGAGCAGATCGCGGAGGCGCGCGGCGTGACGCCGGGGACGATTCTAGGCCACATCGTGGAAGGCATTGAGAATGGCGAGCCGGTGGAACTTGGTCGGATTCTGACGGACGCGGAGCAGCGGCAGGTCACGGCGGCTTTCAAGCGCAATGGCTGGGGCAACATCACCGCAGTATTCGACGCGCTCGGGGGCGTGGTGGATTACGGTCGGCTGCGCGTCTTCCGCGCCGCAACAACCAGAAATCGCCCCACGCGCGACTAACCACCGTTTAAATTCAATTCTGCGATTGCCCGCACCCGGTGGTTGCCGCAATATCTCCCGCTCTATGGCCAGCAGTCGCCGACAATATCCGTTTCATCTCATCGAGCCCAAGTGGCAACAGACCTGGGACGCCCAGCAGGCTTTCCGCGCGTTCAATCCGAACGACGAAATCCCTCCCAGCCATCCGTTCGCCATCCGTCACGGACTATCCGGCAAGGTGGCCGCAACGCAGTTGCCGCCGAAGTATTACATCCTCGATATGTTCCCGTATCCGAGCGGGGCGGGGTTGCACGTCGGTCATCCCGAGGGCTATACCGCCACGGACATTCTTGCTCGCTACCGCCGTGCTCAGGGCTTCAATGTGCTGCATCCGATGGGCTGGGACTCGTTCGGCCTGCCCGCCGAACAATACGCCGTCAAGACCGGCCAGCATCCGCGCAAGACCACCGAGACGAACATCGCCAACTTCACCCGCCAGATCAAAAGCCTCGGCTTCAGCTACGATTGGTCGCGCGAAATCGCCACCACCGACGTGGAGTATTTCAAGTGGACGCAGTGGATTTTTCTGAAGCTCTACAACTCGTGGTTCAATCCCGGGACGAACAGGGCGGAGTCGGTTGACACGATCAAGTTCCCCGCCGATTGCAAAAGCGAGGAACAGAAGCGCGCCTATCGTGATTCCAAGCGCCTCGCCTACGTCAGCGAAGCGCCGGTGAATTGGTGTCCCGAACTCGGCACGGTGCTGGCCAACGAAGAAGTCATCGACGGCAAGAGCGAAGTCGGTGGCTTCCCGGTCATCCGCAAGCCGATGCGCCAATGGATGCTCCGCATCACCGCCTACGCCGAGAAATTGCTCGCCGACCTCGACACGATTGAGTGGAGCGATTCCCTCAAGGAAATGCAGCGGAACTGGATCGGCCGCAGCGAAGGCGCGGAAGTGGATTTCGAGGTTGCCGACTCTGATGAAATGATCCGCGTTTTCACCACGCGTCCTGACACCTTGTTTGGTGTGACTTACATGGTGCTTGCGCCGGAGCATCGCCTCGTGGACGAAATCACCACCGAGGAACAATGCGCGGTTGTGGAGAATTACCGCGAACACACCGCCCGCAAATCCGATCTGGAACGCACGGAACTCGCCAAGGAAAAATCAGGCGTCTGGACCGGGGCGTATGCCATCAACCCCGTCAATGGCGAGAAGATTCCCATCTGGATCGCCGACTACGTTCTCGCGAGCTACGGCACGGGCGCCATCATGGCCGTGCCCGCGCATGACGAACGCGATTTTGAGTTCGCCAAGAAGTTCAACCTGCCGATCATTCAAGTCGTCCAACCGCCGGATGCAAATACCGACTGGCAAGGTTTCACCGACGACGGCACCGCAGTGAACTCCGGCTTCATCACGGGATTGCCCACGCCCGAAGCCAAAAAGAAAATCACCGCCTGGCTCGAAGAAAAAGCTCTCGGCAAAAAGACCATCAACTTCAAACTACGCGACTGGCTGTTCAGCCGCCAGCGTTACTGGGGCGAACCGTTCCCGATCATCTGGAAGAACGGTCAACACGAAGCCTTGCCCGTGAGCGCCTTGCCCGTGCTGCCGCCCACGCTGGAAGATTACAAACCCACCGCGAGCGGCGAACCGCCGTTGGCCCGCGCCAAAGAATGGTTGAACGAAGTTCCCGGTGCGACGCGCGAGACGAACACCATGCCGCAATGGGCCGGCTCGTGCTGGTATTACCTTCGTTATCTTGATGCAAAGAACTCCGGCGCGTTCGTTGGCAAGGACGCGGAGAATTACTGGATGAAATCAGGCGGCGAGAAACCGGGCGTTGATCTCTACGTCGGCGGCACGGAACACGCCGTGTTGCATCTGCTCTACGCCCGCTTCTGGCACAAGGTGCTCTTTGACCTCGGCCATGTCTCCACGGCCGAGCCGTTCTTCAAGCTCGTCAATCAGGGACTCATCCTCGGCGAGGACGGGCAGAAGATGTCCAAGTCCCGCGGCAACGTGGTGA
>JAFMIX010000262.1 GCA_017853785.1 Verrucomicrobiales bacterium | reverse complement strand
GCAAGGGCAACGTCAACATCAAGGCCGGTTTCAACAAGGCCGACTTCGGCCCGATCGAGGCAGGCTGCGAATGCTTCGCCTGCCGGCATCATACCCGCGCGTACCTGCGCCACCTGCTCAACGTGAATGAAATCCTCGGCCTGCGCATGTTGAGCGTTCACAACTCCCACATGATCATCAAGGTGATGACCGACATCCGCGCGCACATCGCCGCTGGAACGTTCGGGGAATTCCGCCGCGAATTCATCGCCGGCTACACGCCTTCCAAGAAAGTCATGCTCGCCCGCGCCGCCGCCGGCGAGCGTTAACGAGGGGAATGTCGTTCCCCAACTACCGCTCACGCCATCGCGCGGGCGATGCTGTTCCACCAGGCGTCGTGCAACTCGGTGAGCGGGGCGGAGAATTCGCCGCCGGCGGTTTTCACCGTCAGCTTGTCACCGCCGACTTTGCCGATCTGCACCGCCGGCACGCCCATGAGCTTGGCGCGTTCGACAACTTTCACGGCGTCGAGCGCTTGGCAACTGATGACGACGCGTGATTGCGTTTCGCCGAAGAGCAGGGCGTCGAGGCGGACGTCTTTGATGGCGCTCAGGTCCACGGTCGCACCGATGAGGCGCGGCGTTTCGCGGGCGATGAGCTGGCTGATGCAGCTTTCCGCAAGCGCGACGGCGAGTCCACCTTCGCTGCAATCGTGCGCGCTCTTCACGAGGCCGGATTGGATCAGGCCGAGGAGCGTGGTGTGCAGCGTCTTCGCGACTTCGAGGTCGCAGCGCGGCGGCGAACCGTTTTTCTTACCGTGGACGACTTGCAAATACGCGCTGCCGCCGAGGCCTTGCAACGGCGTGGCTTCCACCGCGTTGCCGAGCAGGATGATGGCGTCGCCTTCGTCCTTGAACCATTGCGTGGTGACGTGCTCGGGCTTCTCGATGAGGCCGACGACGGAAATCGTGGGCGTCGGATCAATCGGACCGGCGGGGCTTTGGTTGTAGAGCGAGCAATTGCCGCCGGTGACGGGCGCGTTGAAAGCTTTGCAACCCTCCGCCAGACCGCGCACGGATTCCGAAATTTGCCAGAACAACTCGGGCTTCGCCGGGCTGGGCATGTTGAGATTGTCCGTTGCGCCGAGCGGAATCGCGCCGGAGCAAGCCAAGTTGCGGCACGCTTCGGCCACGGCGGCTTTCGCGCCTTCGTAGGGATCGAGATAAACGTAACCGCCGTTGCAATCCACGGTCATGGCGATCAATTTCTCAGAAACTTTCGCGCCGCCGACTTTGGCGGCGAGCTCGGCGCTCATCACGGGCAAGGAATCCGTCTTGATGCGGATGACGGCGGCGTCGCTGCCGGGCAGCACGACCGAGCCATCACGCACCTGATGATCGTATTGGCGATAGACCCAGTTCTTGGAAGCGATGCTCGGGAAGGCGAGCAGCTTTTTCAAAACATCGGCGGGCGTCGTGGTGTCGGCGATGCCGTCGAGGCGGAACGCTTTCACGTCGGCGATGTAAGCGGGTTCTTTCGCTTCGCGCTGATACACGGGCGATTCGTCGGCGATCTTCTTCGCGGGAATGTCCACCACGAGCTTGCCGCCGTGGCGCACCTTCATGTGGCCGGTGTCGGTGATGATGCCGATCTCGGACCACGGCAGATCCCACTTGTCGAAAATGCGTTTCACTTCCTCTTCGCGGCCCTTGTGGACGACGATGAGCATGCGTTCCTGCGATTCCGAAAGCATGATCTCGTAGCTGCTCATGTTCGGCGCACGTTGCGGAACTTTGTCGAGTTCGATCTCGATGCCCGTGCCGGCGCGCGCGGCCATTTCGCAGGTGGAACAGGTCAAACCCGCCGCGCCCATGTCCTGCATGCCGGCGACCGCGCCGGTGGCGAGGAGTTCGAGGCACGCTTCGCACACGAGTTTTTCCATGAACGGATCGCCGACCTGCACCGCGCCGCGCTGTTGCTCGGCGGATTCCTCGGTCAAATCCTGCGACGCAAACGCCGCGCCCGCGAGACCGTCGCGACCCGTGGCCGGGCCGACGTAAAACACGGGATTGCCCACGCCCTTGGCCGCGCCGCGCGTGATCTGTTCGTGGCGCAGCACGCCGAGGCAGAACGCGTTCACGAGCGGATTGCCCGCGTAAGTTTTGTCGAAATAAACCTCGCCCGCGACGGTCGGGATGCCGAAGCAATTGCCGTAATGCGCGATGCCGCTCACGACGCCGCTGAACAACCGGCGCACCGCGGGATCGGTGAGTTCGCCGAAGCGCAGCGAGTTCACGGCGCAAACGGGGCGCGCGCCCATCGTGAAGATGTCGCGCACGATGCCGCCGACGCCGGTGGTCGCGCCCTGAAACGGCTCGACCGCGCTCGGATGGTTGTGCGACTCGATCTTGAACGCGATGGCGATGCCGTCGCCGATGTCAATGATGCCGGCGTTTTCCTCGCCCGCGCCGACGAGGATCTTCGGCGACTTGGTGGGGAAGGTCTTGAGCAGCGGCTTGGTGTTTTTGTAGCTGCAATGCTCGCTCCACATCACGGAAAAGATGCCGAGCTCGGTGTAAGTCGGCACGCGGCCGAGGATTTCCACGGCGTGGGCGTATTCTTCCGGCGTGAGGTTGTGTTTGGCAACCAACTCTGGGGTGATGGCGGGTTCGGTCATGACAAAATAAAATCTTAAAATTTACTGAAAAAATCTTTAACCGCGAAATACGCAAAATACGCGAAAACGGAAAAAATTTTCCTTTGTTTTGTTCTCATATTTCGTGTGGTTCGCGGTTATCCATTCCGGTCTTTGTTCTCATAACGGCCTCGTTCGGCCACGATTCGCTCAACTTGTCCTTTGGGAAAATGTCCAAAGTTCACCAGCAATCCCAACTTTAGGCCGGCGGCCTTGAGATAATTCTGAACCTGAGCCCGATGCTCGTCCGTGAGTTCGGTCACGGCTTTCAATTCCAGCACAATATTTTCATAACAGATAAAATCCGGTTCATACGTCGAGCGCAAAGGACAGCCTTTATATTCAAGCGCCAGCGGCTTCTTCGGCGCATATGGAACGCCTTGCAACCGTAATTCAATTTCCATGCACTCTTGATAAACCGCTTCGAGAAATCCGCAGCCTTTCTCGCGATAAACTTCAAAGCACGCGCCGACAATCTTATAGCTCTCGTCTTTGTATAGAATTTCGGTGCTCATTAGAGTTTAACCGCGAACCACACGAAATACGCGAACTGATGGGCGAAAATTCTTTTCGCGTATTTGGCGTTTTTCGCGGTTATTAATTCCGGTTTCAATATCAAGCTGCCGCCGCGACGGTTCTATTCTTCAACGCGGCGAAGATGCTTTCGAAAATCCATTTGCCGTCGTCGCTGCCGAGCAGCGGT
>JAFMIX010000261.1 GCA_017853785.1 Verrucomicrobiales bacterium | reverse complement strand
GCATGATTCGCTGGAAGCGCTTGCTGCCTCCGCAGTCTTGTGCGACATCCGCGACTTGGGCGCGAAGGAAGCCGAACGGACCGAAATCAGCCCGCGCTCGCGGAAGAATCCGCCGAAGACCGACGCTGAAAAAGCCGCGCGTGAGCGACGGGACACCGAGTTGAAAGCGGAGATCGCCGCGCTTGAAACGCGGCTGGATGCAGGCGGCTTGAAGGCGCGGTTGGTGGAAGTCGGTCCGGTGGCGGCGGCGAGCGTGCTGGATTATTTTGCGTCGCCCGCCGGGAAAAAAGTTCTCGCCCGCATCCGTGAACTGGGCGTCCGGCCAGTGAGCGAGCCGGTTGCCGCCGTTGCGTCCGCCGGCAGTTTCGCCGGAAAAACCTTCGTCCTCACCGGCACGCTGCCCACGCTCACGCGCGAGGTCGCCACAGCAAAGATCGAGGCAGCCGGCGGCAAGGTGAGCGGCAGCGTGAGCAAGAAAACGGATTACGTTCTCGCGGGCGAGGAGGTGGGCTCGAAGCTGGCCAAGGCGCAGGAGTTGGGCGTGAGGATTCTAAGCGAAACCGAATTTCTCAGGATGCTTTGAGCGGCTGCTTGGCGGCGGGCTCAATTCGTGGGGTAGCCGCCGGAGATATATTGCTCCATCTGTTCGATGGTCGCGCTCTGGGCGGAGATGGTCCAATTCACGAGGTCGCCGATGGAGATGATGCCGAGCACTTTTTCTCCGGCGAGCACGGGCAGATGCCGGATGCGGTTTCCGGTCATCAATTTCATGCACTCCTCCACTGAATGGTCGGGCGTTACCGCGTGGATTTGGGGAGAAACAATCTCCCGCACCGCAGTCTCCTTGGAGGACTTGCCCTTGATCGCCACTTTGCGGGTGTAATCGCGCTCGGTGATGACGCCCACGAGCCGCTCGCCGTCCATGACGAGCAACGCGCCCACGTTCTTGTGCGCCATGAGCTTGATGGCGTCAAAGACCGTCGCGTCGGGTGCGATGGACCAGATGGAGTGGCCTTTGTGGTGGAGGATGGAGCCGACGTGTCCGGAAATTTTCATAATGGCTGGTGCGCCTGTTATCTGCCCGTTGCGGGCGGGCGGCAAGAAAAAATTTCGGAATCGCTTTCCGCTCCGCTGATTTTGTGGTTTCATCACTCTACTGGGAACGCGCCGAAAACCGGCGTCCCGGCCAATTGTTTACAAAAATTATGGAAACCACATTGTCGCCCGCGTCCGCCCTGCCCACCGTCATCGTCCGTCCCGGAGAAGCCGACCGCCTCGTCGCGGGCCACCCATGGCTGTATCACGGCGCGGGCCTGCGGCTCACCCAGCCCGCCACCGACGGCCAGCTGGTGCAGGTCAAAGACCACCGCCAACGCTTCCTCGGCGTGGGCTTCTACAACTCCAAATCCAAGATCAACGTCCGCATGCTCGCGCCCGAGCGCATCGAGGTGGACGAGAAGTTTTTTGAGGAACGCATCCGCGCCGCGCTCGCCGTGCGGCAGAAACATCTGCCCGGTGCGACCTCCTTCCGCGTCGTGAACGCCGAGAGCGATTTTCTCTCCGGTCTCATCGTGGACAAATACGAGGACGTGATTTGCGTGCAGATTTCCGCGCTTGGCATGGACCTGCGCAAGGCGATGATCGTCGCCGTGCTGCAAAAGATTTTCTCCCCGCGCGCCATCATGGAGCGCAGCGACGTGGCCTCGCGCAAGTTCGAGGGCTTGGGCGAATCCAACGGCGTGCTCGCCGGCGAATTGAGCGGCCCGGTCGCCGTGAATCTCAACGGCCTCAAGTTCGAGACCGACCTTGTCGGCGGTCACAAGACGGGGATGTATCTCGACCAGCAGGCGAATTATCAGGCCGTCTCCCAATTCGCCAAAGGCGCGCAGGTGCTCGATTGCTTCAGCTTCCTCGGTGGATTCGGCTTGCATGCCGCGCGTGCGGGCGCAAAGCAGGTTCACATGCTCGACCAGAGCGCGGATGCCGTCGCCGCCTCGCTGCGCAACGCGAAGGCGAACGGGTTGGAGAAAAATGTTACCGCCGAAGCCATCAACGTCTTCGACTGGCTCAAGACCGCCACCGCCGTGAAGCCGCACGAGCGCGTCATCCCGCGCTACGACCTTATCATCCTTGATCCGCCGTCGTTCACCCGCAGCCGGGCGACCGTGGGCGACGCCTTGCGCGGCTACAAGGAGATCCACATCCGCGCGCTGAAGCTGTTGAAGCCCGGTGGCACGTTGGCGACTTTCTGCTGCTCGCACCATGTCAACGCCGAGCTGTTCCAGGACACGTTGCTCTCCGCCGCCTACGACACTCGCCGCATCCTGCGCCGCGTGGCGACTTACGCGCAAAGCCCGGACCATCCGATCATCCCGATGATCCCCGAGACGGAATACCTCAAGGGCTTTGCGTTCGAACTGGTGCGGTAGTGCGGCGACAAGCTGGGGGTTGTCGGGTGCCGGGCGGCGTCCTGCTACTTTCCGCTTTGCACTTGGCGCTTTGAAACTAGAATCAGCGCGTGAACTTTCAAGCCCTCGGCCAGTTTCCGCACCACCGTCCGCGCCGGCTCCGCCAATCGCCTGCCATCCGCCGCCTCGTTTGTGAGACGCGCTTGAGTGCGGCGCAGCTCGTCCTGCCGCTCTTCGTCCGTGCCGGCAAGAAAATCCGCAAACCCATCGCCGCCATGCCCGGCGTTTTCCAGCTTTCACCCGATGAATTGCTGCGCGAAGCCGCCGCCGCCCATGCGCTTGGCGTGCCCGCCGTGTTGCTCTTCGGCATTCCGGACAAGAAAGACGACAAAGCTTCCGGCGCTTACGCCCGGAACGGCATCGTCCAGCAAGCCCTGCGGTTGCTGAAAAAAGAAATTCCTTCGCTGCTCGTCATCACGGATGTCTGCCTATGCGAATACATGGCGCACGGCCATTGCGGCGTGGTGCATCAGGACACCCGCGGCGCGACCATTCTCAACGACCCTACGCTCAAGTTGCTCGCTCGCTCCGCCGCCAGCCACGCCGAGGCCGGCGCGGACATCGTCGCCCCGAGTGACATGATGGATGGCCGCGTCGCCGCCATCCGTGCAGAGTTGGACAAGAATGGTTTCTCCGACACGCCGATCATGAGTTACGCGGCGAAGTTCGCCTCGGCGTTTTACGGCCCATTCCGCGAGGCGGCGGAATCCACTCCCAAGTTCGGTGACCGCCGCAGTTACCAGATGGACGCCGCGAATGCGAACGAAGCGTTGCGCGAGGTGGCGCTCGATATCCGCGAGGGCGCGGACATGGTGATGGTCAAGCCAGGCATCGCGTATCTCGACATCGTGCACCGCGTGAAGGCGGAATTCGGCCTGCCGACGGCGGTGTATGCGGTGAGCGGCGAGCACGCGATGATCAAGGCGGCGG
>JAFMIX010000260.1 GCA_017853785.1 Verrucomicrobiales bacterium | reverse complement strand
CTTCAAACCCTTTGAGGGCGACCCCGCCAGCGCGCCAAAGGGCGGCGACATGGAGGCCGATTGGCCAATGTTCCAACGCGACGAACACAACACCGGTTACACGCCTGCCCCCGGTCCGGCGACCGGCCGCGAGGCGTGGCGCTTTCCGGTCGGACTTGGCTGGTATAGCCGGCCGGTGGTTGAGGACGGACGCGTTTACATTGCCTCGCCAGGCATGCGCACCATCGCCCTCTGCCTTGACCTTCAGACGGGTGACGAAATCTGGAAGGCCACGCAGGTGCATCCTGAGTTCGGCATCTACAAGTATCCCGCCATCGCGTCCACGCCGGTCATTCAGGGCGACAAGATCATCCTGCGGGAGGTAAACAGTCACGGCGGCAATCAGGGCCAGGCCAAGCACCTCGTGTATCTCGACAAGGCCACCGGCAAAACGCTCTCCCGCAAATTCGCCGGGCACGTGGATTATCGCACTCGCAATGCCCCAGTGGCCGCAAGCGATCAGTTCGTCGTCTATCCGTTTGGCGTCCACGACATCTACGGTTCGCCTGCCATCTGCGAAAACTTCAACCGGCTCATCTGCGCCGACAAGGCGAATGAGAACAAGCAGTGGGAATTCAACGTCGGGGACATTGACGCGTTGGCGGAACCGGTCATCAGCGGCGACCGCGTCCTCCAGGGCACAATGGAAGGTTACCTCTACAGTTTGAACCTCGCGGGCGGAAATCGGGATGAGCGGATCGCTTGGAAGTTCAAGGCCGACGGTTCGATCAACACCTGGGTGACCGTCGCTGACGGCAAGGTTTACTTCGGGGCCAATGGCGGAACGCTTTACTGTCTGGATGAACAGACCGGCAAACAGCTTTGGGGTCGCAAAGTCAGCCCGGTGGCGGCGGGGGCGAGAAAGCAATTTACGACGCCGACCATTTCGGGCGACCGCCTGTATGTCGGCGCGGCGAACCGGCGGGTTTACTGCCTCAACCGCAACAGCGGCGAAATTCTCTGGAGCAAAGAACTCAGTGACTGGGTGCGCGCGCGGCCGGTGGTGACGAAGGATGGCGTCTTTGCAGCGACCGTGGACGGTCAACTGCACCGACTCACCAAGGACGGGAAATTGGTTTGGTCAAAGCTCGTCAGCCCCCACCCGATCTATGCGGACATCGCCGTGGCGGGCGACCGGCTGTTGATCAACGACAGCAACCTTCGACTTTACTGCCTCGACCTCAACGGGACGGTGGTCTGGCAGAAGAGCATTCTGAGCGCCTCTGCCGACGCCAAGGGCGAGCGCATTTTCACCGATGTGCTCTCCGGCGGGACCTACTATCAGTCAAAGCCCACGGCCTACCGCGGCAAGCTCTTCTTCGGCAATCCGGCCGGCTTCCTCTACGCCCTCCACGCAAAAAGCGGCAGGGAACTCTGGAAGTTCGAGATGGGCGGCGCCCTTTCCGTAGGCCCGGCGTGCGCGGACGGAAGGATCTACGCCGGACAGCAAGGCGGTGAACGCTTCTTCTACTGCGTGGACGCCGAAACCGGTGAACTGGTCTGGAAACAGACGTTGCCGGGCGGCTGGGTCTGGGGTTCGGCAGCGGTGGACGACGGCCGCGTTTACGTTCCCATGGTCAACGGCTATTGCGTCTGTCTCGACGGCGCTACCGGCCACATTCTCTGGATGTATCCGACCGCCATGTCCGTCCCTGCCGAGCCGGCCATTGACGGCGACCTGGTGTATTTCGGTTCGTGGAGTCATTCGCTCTACGCGTTCGACAAGCGGACCGGTGACATCGTGTGGAAGGAGAACGGCATCGGTCTCGACTCCGGCACGCTCATCGCCTACGAGGGCAAAATCTACCTGCCACATCACAACAACATCTTCACTTATTTCGATGCCAAGACCGGGGCGATCCTCTGCGCGGGAAACACGAACGCTGCCGAGAAAGGAAACATTTCCGACTTCAATGCCACGCCTGCATTTCACAACGGCCGCGCGTATTACACGGCGCGCGTCGGAGTCGGTCTGCGCGGAGTGCCGTTGAGCAGCAAGATCTATTGTGTGGATGCCGCCACGGCGAAGATTTACTGGACCTTCCCGGATGGCGGCGGTTTGTCCGCCCCGGCCATCGCCAGCGACCGCGTTTACATCGCCTCCGGCAACACGCCGCTGGTCTATTGCCTCGACGCAATGACCGGCAAGCCGCTCTGGATTCACAAGCTCGGCCACCGGGTTGAGGAGGCCACGCTGTGCATCTATCGCAACCGTGTTTACGTGCTGGCGGCGGACGGATACGTGCATGCAATCGACTGAACAATCCTACCGCGTGCCATGGCGCAGACCGCCGCGCACCTTGTCGGTGTGCGCCCACCACAACCGGTCTTGACGGGCCGGATAGCCTCGCGAGTTGACCTTATTCAACTCGTTTCAAAGGAGGCTTGCGATGGCTCGTCAGGACGATCGGCGGAAGCTTGCGGAATGGCAGCAGCGGCTGCGGCGGTTTGAGAAGTCGGGCCTGACGGTGGCTCGGTTCTGTACGCGCGAGCGGGTGTCGGCACCGGCGTTCTGGTACTGGCGGCGGAAGTGTGCTGGCTCAGCTTCGGCACACCAGGCGGCCGCGGCCGGAGCGCCAAAGCCATGCTGAGCATCGCGCCGCCGCCCACCATCTACCTGCACTCCGGCACCACCGACATGCGGAAGAGCTTCGACGGGCTCTCGGGGATCATCCGAGGTACGTTTGGCGGCGACCCGGCCGACGGCAGCCTGTTCCTGTTCGTGAACAAGCGACGCGACCGGATCAAGGCGCTGTGGTGGGATGGCGACGGCGCGCAGGCGGAAGCGATACCACCGCGCCCTCGTCTGAAAAAAATCTCTCACATGCCAAAAAGGCGCTTGCGCGCTGAATGGGCTGCGTGTATGGTGCGGGCATGACGAAGGAAGTCATCCTGCCGAACGATCTCGACGCGTGCCACGCGATCATTCGCGAGCAGGCCCTCGCGGCGGCGGCCAGCGAGAGAGCGAGCCAGAGCGTCATCAAGCGGCAGCACGACAAGATTGAAGAGCAGCGGATCGAGATCGCGAGGCTCGAAAAGGAGCGTGACGCCGCCCTCCAACTGGCCTTCCGCAAGAAGATGGAGCGGTATCAGCGGGATCCAAAGCAGTTCATCCTCGACTTCGGTGACTCGCCGGAAGTGATCGACGCCGCCGAGGGCATTGCCGACACGGCCCTTGAGACGATCGAAGGCTACGAGCGGCGGAAGCAGGCCGCGAAGAAGTCTCACGATGAGCAGCTTCCGACCCGCCTCCCGCGGTACGAGGCGAAGTTGGATGTGCCGGAAGACCTCAAGGCGTGCGCGACACACGGCGAGCGGCAGGTGATCGGCTACGACTGGCAGGAGACGCTCGAGGTCGTGCCGCCG
>JAFMIX010000259.1 GCA_017853785.1 Verrucomicrobiales bacterium | reverse complement strand
GGTGTCCGAAATGGTGAGGCGAAATTGCGCCGGCTGCGCGCCCGTTGCGGGGAGTTGCTCCGTGCTGACGGTAAGTGCGCCGTTTGTGCTCATCGCCTCCACCGCGTTGAGCAGCAGGTTCATGAACGCCTGTTCCAGCTGGTAAAGGTCGCCCGCCACGAGATCGGACTCGGCGGCGAAGGCTTTGTGCAGGGTGATGAGTTTTTCGTCGAGCTGGTGCTGCACCAGCCGCAGGGAGTGGTCCAGGGCTTCGTGCATCCGGACGGGCGCGATGTTCGGTTTGGGCGGCCCCGCCACGCGCAACATCTGGCTGACGATACCGTCAATCCGCTTCATTTCGCGGTGCACGATGTTGGCCAGCTCGGCATCCTGATTTTTTTCCAGCAGCAAGTCCACAAACGTCCGCACGGCGACGATGGCGTTCTTGACCTCATGCGCCATGCTCGCGGAAAGCGTGCCGATGTTCGCCAACCGGTCGAGCCGCCGCAGATTTAAATCCCCACGCAACCCCGTGGTCAGGTCATGCAGGACGAGGATGACGTACGTCACCGCCCCGGCGGCGTTGACGGTTACCGCACTGTGAACACAGACGAGGCGGGTTTCACCGCCCGGCCCGGGGAGATTGATTTGCTGGTCGGGGTCGGCTTTGCCGGCGGTAAAAATTTCGGTAGCCACCTGCGCCAAAGCCGCGGGCAGTCTGGTCGCCGGCTGGCCGATGGCGGCGGCGGTCAACCCCGTCAACCGCTCCGCCTCCGGCGAAAGGACGGTGATTTGCCGGCGGTCATCCAATGCGATGACCGCGCAAGCCTGCCTCTCCCGGATGGTGCCGGAATAACTTTCGGCATCGGCGGGCGGGCTGGATTTTTCCGAGTTTGGCTGGGGTCTATTCACTGATAACAACGACTCATTGAGCGCGTAAGCTGGGCGCAGTTCAAGGGTTTTCGCCGCGGCGGCCGGTTTATTCTTTTCTTTCAGCAGGCCGGCTTTAATCTTGCCGCATGACCTTGTTGGAGCGGCATATTGAGGAATCCATTACGACGTTGCGTGGTTTAACCGGTTTGGAGCAACCGCTTGCCGCCGCCGCCGACCTCGTGCTTCGCAGCCTGCTCGCCGGGCACAAACTCCTTATCTGCGGCAACGGCGGCAGTGCCAGCGACGCCACCCACATGGCCACCGAATTCCTCTGCCGCTTCATGGACGACCGCCGGCCCTACCCCGCCATTTCGCTCACCGCCAACGGCGAATTCATGACCGCCGTCTGCAACGACTACCACGCCGACGAGATCTTCGCGCGGCAGGTCTGGGGGCTTGCCCAGCCCGGCGATGTCCTTATCGCCTTCACCACCAGCGGCAAATCCAAGAACGTGTTGCGTGCATTGGAAGAGGCTAAGAGGAAAGGTATTGAGAGCATTTGTTTTCTTGGACGCGATGGCGGCTACACGAAGGGCATCGCCACCATCGACCTCATCGTGGCGGGCAACAATACCGCGCGCATCCAGGAAGGCCACAAGCTGCTCATGCACGTCCTCTGCCAGCTCGTGGATGAAAAATTGCCGAAGGCCTGATCAGTGGCCAAAATAATCCGGCGCGTTGCCGGGCTTCCACTTGATGTTGCAGCCCACGCTCGGCTTTTGTTCGGCGGTGATCGCTTTTCCTGCCAGCACGGCGTCGAGCGCTGCGCGTAGGTCTTTGCCCGTGACAGGAATCCCGTTGCCGGGGCGGCTGTCGTCGAATTGACCGCGATAGACGAGCTGGTGGCTCTGGCCGAACAGGAAAATGTCCGGCGTGCAGGCCGCGCGATACGCCTGCGCCACGCGCTGCGATTCGTCGTATAGATACGGGAACGCGTAGCCCGCCGCGCGCGCCTCCGCCGCCATATTCGCCGGGCCGTCCTGCGGATACTCCGCCGCGTCGTTCGCGCTGATGGCCACCACCGCCACGCCGCGCGCCGCGCAATCGCGACCCAACTGCGCCAATTCGCCGCGTATATGGACGACATAGGGACAGTGGTTGCAGATGAACAGCACAAGCAGCGGCTTCCCGACAAAGTCCGTGCGCGAAACCGGTTTGCCCGTCGTCGCATCCGGCAGCGAGAAATCCGGGGCCGTCGTGCCCAGCGGCAACATCGTGGAAGGAGTCAAAGCCATGGGCAGAATGTGAAATTCCGAGCTCAGCTTGTCCAGTTTGGAGTTCTGTTCTGAAGCCGAAGACGCTATCTTGTTTTCATGACCGCCGCCGCCGCCCAGCACCGCCACGCCGAACTCGCCGCCGCCATCCGCGAGCATGACCACGCCTATTACGTCGCCGGCCGGCAACTCATCACCGACCGCGAATACGACGCGCTCTTCGCCGAATTGCAGGCGTTGGAAAAGGATTTTCCCGGACTCATCACGTCCGAGTCGCCCACGCAGCGCGTCGGCGGCGCGCCGAGCGAGAAGTTCGCCCGCGTCAAACACCTCGTCCCGATGCTCTCGCTCGACAAAGTCGAAGCCAGCGACCATCCGACCAAAGAAGAAGAACCCGACCGCGACAAACGCAACCGGGCGCAGGATGAAAATACGTTGGCCGAACTGCGCGCTTTCGACGCCACCATCCGCAAGCACCTCGGCCGCGAGAGGATCCAATACATCATCGAGCCGAAGGTGGACGGCGTCTCCATCGGCGTACATTACCGGCGCGGCAAGCTCGCCCTTGGCGTCACGCGCGGCGATGGCACGGAAGGCGACGACATCACCGCCAACCTCAAGACCGTCCGCGGCATCCCGCTGGAATTGAGCGGGAAAAATCCGCCCGCATTGCTCGAAGCGCGCGGCGAGGCTTACATTTCCATCAAGGACTTCGACGCGCTCAACGCTCAAGTCGTCGCTGCCGGTGAAAAATCTTTTCCCAACGCCCGCAACGCCACCGCCGGCACGCTCAAGCAACTCGACCCCAAACTCGTCGCCCAACGGCCAATCCGCGCGGTGTTCTACGCTGTCGGCGCTGTGGACGGCATCGAATTCAAGACGCACTCGGCGATGCTGGAAGCGCTTGCCCGGCTGGGCTTGCCCACGCAAAAACTCTGGTGGGTCTGCGACGGCATCGAGGAAGTCCTGAAGGTTTACGCGGACAAAATCGTCGCGCACTACGACGAGGACAAAGACCTGCGCCGCCAGCTGCCTTACGAGATCGACGGCATCGTGCTCAAGGTGAATACGCTTGCGGATTGGGCACGGATTCCCGGCCGCAGCCGCTCGCCCGGCCACGCCATCGTCCACAAACCCGTGCCGTGGATCACGCCGGCAGAAACCATCCTCAAAGCCATCACCGTCCAGGTCGGCCGCACCGGCGTGCTCACGCCCGTGGCGGAACTCGAACCCGTCTTCGTGCAAGGCTCGACGGTGGCGCGCGCCACGTTGCACAACGAGGACGAAATCCGGCGCAAAGACATCC
>JAFMIX010000258.1 GCA_017853785.1 Verrucomicrobiales bacterium | reverse complement strand
GCTTCGCGAGGGCTTTCTTACGGTCAGCGACGTTCTCAGCGAGAATCATCTCGCGCATAGCGTCGATACGGTCGCCTTCGAAGAACATGTGTTCCGTGCGGGTGAGGCCGATGCCGGTAGCGCCGAACGCGATGGCGTTCTCGGTCTGCTCGGGCGTGTCGGCGTTGGTGCGGACCTGGAGTTTGGTGACTTTGGAGCACCATTTCATGAGCGTCAGGAAGCTCTTGAATTTCTCGGTCGCTTGCGCGGCCTTGTTGCCTTCCAGCAGGCCGGTGATGATCTCGGACGGCGCAGTCTTGATCTGGCCGCCGTAAACGATGCCGGAAGTGCCGTCGATGGACATGAAGTCGCCTTCTTTGAAGGTCTGACCAGAAGCCGTGACGGTCTTGGCCGCGTAATCAATCTCCAGCGCGCTCGCGCCGCAGACGCAGACCTTGCCCATCTGGCGGGCGACCAGCGCCGCGTGCGAACTCACACCGCCTTTGGCGGTGAGGATGCCTTCGGCGGCAATCATACCGCGCAAGTCTTCAGGCGAGGTTTCATTACGGACGAGCAGAACCTTTTCGCCCTTCTCGGCGGCAATCACCGCGCGGTCGGCATTAAGATAGACTTTGCCAGACGCAGCGCCCGGACCCGCGGGGAGACCCGTCGCGACGGCCTTGGCCTTCTTGACTTCGGCGAGGTCGAACACGGGCGCGAGCAATTGGTCGAGCTGGTCGGCGGGGTTGCGCAAGATGGCGGTCTCCCAGTCGATGAGCTTCTCCTTGACCATGTCCATGGAGAACTTGAGCGCGGCCATGGCGGTGCGCTTGCCGTTGCGGGTCTGGAGCATGAACAGCTTGCCTTCCTGGATCGTGAATTCGACGTCCTGCACGTCCTTGAAGTGCTTCTCCAGGATGGAGCGGACCTTCATCAGTTCCTCGAACGCGTGCGGCATCTCGGCCTTCAACTTGGCGACAGGTTCGGGCGTGCGCACGCCAGCGACGACGTCTTCGCCCTGGGCGTTGATGAGGAATTCGCCGTAGAATTCATTCGTGCCGTTGGCCGGGTTGCGGGTGAACGCCACGCCGGAGCCGGAGGTTTCGCCGGTGTTGCCGTAGACCATCGCCTGCACATTGACGGCCGTTCCCCATTCGGTGGGGATGTTGTATTTGCGGCGATAGACAATCGCACGGTCGTTCATCCAGGAGCCGAACACCGCGCCGGCGGCGCCGCGGAGCTGATCCCACGGATTGTTCGGGAACACGTGACCGGTGCGTTCCTTTACCAGCGCCTTGAAGCGTTTGACGAGTTCCTTCTGGTCGTCGGCTGTAAGCTTGGAGTCTTCGATGTCGCTGTGATATTTTTCGTGCTTGTAACCTTCGATGACCGTCTCGAACGGCTCGTGGTCCTCGCCCTCCTTCTTCTGCACGCCGAGCACGACGTCGCCATACATCTGGATGAACCGGCGGTAGCAGTCCCAGGCGAACCGCTCATTGTTCGTCGCGGCGACAAGCGCGAGCACGGTCTGGTCGTTGAGGCCGAGGTTCAAAATCGTATCCATCATGCCGGGCATGGAATCGCGCGCACCGGAGCGGACGGCCACCAGCAACGGCATGCCGGAGGTCGCGCCGAACTTGCAGCTCATGATTTTTTCCATGTTGGCGATGCCGGCTTCCATCTGCGCCTGCAGTTCCTTCGGGTAAGTACGCTTGTGGGCGTAATAGTAAGTGCAGACCTCGGTGGTGATGGTGAATCCCGGAGGCACGGGCAGACCGATGCGGGTCATTTCCGCGAGGTTCGCGCCCTTGCCGCCGAGGAGGGCTTTCATGCTGCCGTCGCCGTCAGCTTTTTTGTTGCCCCAAGTGTAGACGTATTTGTTCGATTTTGTTTTAGCCATAAATGATTCAACTTTGACGGTGAGCCTTCCGTGATTGGATTAGCGCCGCAAAAACGAGCGTGAATCTAGCAAAGAACCGCCTGGAGTCACGAACGAAGTGGAAAAAGACAAATTGAGCCAAGTGTCAGCCAAAAAGCAGCGGCCGCGACCGGTCGGGTTCGACGCCTGCCGCACATCGGCGGCCCGGAGTTTTCCTAGTTGAATTCAAAGAGCGACGCGTTATTCTCCGCCCATGCGCAGGCCACTGACCATCTTACTTTCGCTCGTCGTGTTCGTTTCCGTAGCCGCCGCCGGCCCTGCTGGCAAAATCATCAAGGTGCTCCCGCAATATCTTGATACCGAGGGCCGCACCACGCTTGCACCGAGCCTTTACGGACGCGACGCCTATCAGGCGCAACTGCTCGCCAAGCCCGAACTACGCGGCGGCTTGGTCTTCAATGTCCAATGGAAATCCAAATCCGCCGCCAGCCCCCGCATCTTTGTGGAAGCGCGCGGCGTGGTGCGGAACAGCGTCATCCAATCCTTCGTCTGGGAAAAACCGGTGACCCGTCACGGCTGGTTCAGCCAGTGGGAAACCATCACCGTCCCCGCCGCACACTTCAAGCAGCTCGAAACTTTGAGCGCCTGGCGCGTCACCATCTGGGACGGCAACCAACTGCTCGGGGAACAGAAATCCTTCCTATGGTGAGCGCCGCGGCCAAACTGCTCCGGGCCGCCTTCGCTTTTGCGCTCCTGCTTCCGGGCCTGTCCTTTGCCCAGGAAATCCCCGATTACGACATCGGCGACCGTGCCGAGCGCGATCACCTCGCCCCCGCCGGTTTTACCATCATCGACCCCGAAGCAACCGAGAACTTGCGCGCGCAAATCGCGGCAATGACCCCGGTATATTTCCGGCACGACCCCAAAATCGCCGCCGCCGTGGAAGCCGATTTCCGCAAGAGTTTTGCCGCCGCCCGGGAAAGATTTCTGTCCGCTTTGGAAAATCATTTCGCCACCAACCGGCTGGACGCCGCCGCCGCTGCCGGCGCTCCCTTCCAGCAATTCTGCAGCGACTACCGGTCCGGCCGGAAACTTTTCCCCGCCGACCGCGCCCTGCTCACCGTCTGGGCGCGCGGGGAATCCGACGCTCCCATCGCCGACGCGCTCGCCGCCAGGTTGCGCGCCGTCGCCTCACAGCTTTGCGCCGCGAATCCCCCGGCCGAATTCCGCACCAGCCCGCAGATCCGCATCCTCACCGCTGCCGCGCCCGACCTTGCCGCCGCCGCCAAGACCGCCACGGAATTGCCCCGCGCGCGGCTGATGACTCTCAACCGCGCCAAGACCAACCTGCTCGCCGCCTTCCCTGAAACCCAGCAACCTGCGGCAAAATTTCTCGCCGCACTGCTCCAGACCAACTGCGCGCCGGAAGTGGGATTGAGCCGCCAGAACCGCGCCGCCCAGACCGAGACCGTCATCTCCGCCGTGCAATACACCGGCGGCCAGCTCATCGTGCAACGCGGCGAAATCATCACCGCCAAGACCAAGACCGCCCTCGACAAAGCCGGCAAGCTCCTCACCGCCCGCGCTGCTGCCGACCGGGAACGCGCCACCC
>JAFMIX010000257.1 GCA_017853785.1 Verrucomicrobiales bacterium | reverse complement strand
AACAGCACGCAACCGCTGCCGAGGGTGACCAATCAGAAGGATGAGCCACCAGCGCGGACCCCATCACGCCTTCGCGCCAATGGGATTTTGCCGTCACGCGCGGAGCCTGCCCCGGAAGCCGCGGCGACTCAATCAATGTCGCGTCACCCCACCCCGACGCGCGACCGCGCGGGTGCGGCGGCTTCGCCGAACTGCGCTTTGACCTTCGCCACGGTGTTCTCCGCAGACAGGCCGTATTTCTTGCGCAGTTCGTCCTGCGTGGTGGCGTGCTCGATGAATTGGTCGGGCCAGCCGATGCGCACCACGGGCGTGCTGATGGCTTTTTCGCTGAAGAGTTCCAACACGGAAGAACCATAGCCGCCCATCAGGACGTGATCCTCGAGCGTCACGACCACATCGGCGGCTTTGCCGAAGAATTCGTGCGTGCCGGCGTCCAGCGGCTTGGTGAAGCGCGGATTGATGAGCGCGACATCGTAACCTTCGGCTGCGAGTTGCGTGGCGGCCTTGCGGGCGACGGAGTTCAGCGCGCCGAGGCCGAAAATGGCAACCTTGCGGTTGCCGTTGCTGGCGAAGTTCTGTTGCACTTCCGCCTTGCCGACTTCCAGCAGCTTGGGCTGGTCTTTCACGGGCACGCCTTCCGCCGCGCCGCGCGGGTAGCGGATGAACGCGGGATGGTTCTGGTGCGTGGCGGTGAACATCATGTCGGCGAGTTCATCCTCGTTGGCGGGGGCCATGGCGACGACGTTCGGGAGGCAGCGCAGATACGCAATGTCGAACAGGCCGTGGTGCGTGGGGCCGTCGTTGGCCGAGAGGCCGGAGCGGTCCATGCAGAATATCACGGGCAAGTCCTGGAGGCAGACGTCGTGGTGGATGCAGTCGTAGGCGCGCTGGAGGAAGCTCGAGTAAATCGCGCACACGGGCCGGAAACCCATGGTGGCCATGCCGGCGGCGAAGATGACGCCGTGTTCCTCGGCGATGCCCACGTCGTAATAGCGCTCGGGCATGGCTTTTTCCAGATGCTTGAGGCCGGTGCCGCTCGGCATCGCGGCGGTGATGCCGACGACGGTGCTGTCCTTCTGGCAAAGCTTGACCATGGTCTGCCCGAACACGTCCTGATACATCGGGGGCGTGCCGGGCTTGGCGGGCGCGGAATTGCCGGTGGCCACATCGTAAGGCCCGGTGCCGTGGAATTTTTCCGGCGACTTGATCGCGGCTTCGTAGCCCTTGCCCTTCTTGGTGAGGACGTGGATGACGATGGGCTGGTCGCAGGCCTTGGCGAATTGCAGGGTGCTGATGAGCAGCGGCAAATCGTGGCCGTCGATCGGCCCAAGATAACGCACGCCCATCTCCTCGAACAACACCGGTGAACCATGCCCGCCGCGGCCGTCCATGTCCACGGGGCTGCCGGCAGGCTGGAGGCTGACGGCGTTGACCGCACTCTTGAAACCTTCTTCGGCTTTGTGCGCAAGCTTGAGGGCAAGTTCGCCCTTGGGTAACCGCTTGATGAAGGTCTCGAATTCCTTCGATAACTTGTTGTAGCTCGGGTTGGTGATGAGCTTGTTGAGGTAGGTGGAGATGGCGCCAACGTTCTTGGCGATGCTCCATTCGTTGTCGTTGAGGATGCCGATGAATTTCTTGGTCGTGTGCGAAATGTTGTTTAGCGCTTCGAACGAAATGCCGTTGGTCAACGCCGCGTCGCCGAAGATACAGACGACATTCTCGTCGCTCTTCTTCTGGTCGCGCGCCGCGCACATGCCAAGCGCGGCGGACAAGGCCGTGCCCGCGTGACCGGCGCCAAAACTGTCGTGCGCACTCTCGGTGCGGAGAGCAAAGCCATTCAAGCCGTCCGTCTGGCGGATGGTCCGGAAGCGGTCTTTGCGGCCGGTGAGCAGTTTGTGCACATAAACCTGGTGGCTCACATCCCAGACGAATTTGTCCTTGGGCGTGTTGAAAACGTGATGCAACGCGATGGTCAACTCCACGACGCCGAGGTTCGGGCCGAGATGGCCGCCGCCTTTGGCGAGACCGTCGATCAGCTCGTGCCGGATCTCTTCGGCGAGCGTCTGCAGTTGCGTCAGCGTGAGTTTCTTCACGTGATCCGGTCCGTCCACCATATCGAGGTATCGGTTCATAATTTAGGCTTCGGTCAAATCGGCGGCCAGCGGCTGGAGCTTCAATTCGCCGGCCGCGGTCTTCTCCAACTGGGAAATCTTCAGCTCCGCTTCGGCGAGCTTCGCCTGGCAGGCCTGCGCAAGTTTTACCCCCTCCTCATAACGCTGGATGAGCGTTTCCAGCGGCAAATCATCGGACTCCATCGCTTCCACGACGGCTTCAAGCTTTTGGAGCGCGGCTTCAAAGGGCAAAGCCGCTTTGGCCGACAGGTCAGCGGCCTTGGCTGGTTTCGACATGCAAGCAAGCCTAGAAAAAAACCCGGCCGCCGTCCAGTCTGGAGTCGGCAATCCGCTCAAGCCTGGCGTTGCACCCCAACATGCCGCGAAGTTTGCTGCTCGGAATATACACCGCAATGCCCTGCTCACGTCCCAAATTTTTGGCCAAAGCCATTCTGGTTCTCGCCTCCCTGCTGGTCTTGGCCGCCCCGGCATCTGCGCAAAGCAATGTTACTGTCCGGCATCATGGCCGCGAATCTGAACGGACAGACCCAAAGCATTCAGCCGTTCGCCATCCGGATCTTCAAAGGCCTCAAACCCGACGTGGTCTGCATTCGGGAATTCAATTACAACAATAACACTGCCGCCGACTTCCGCTCCTTGATCGATGATGCCTTTGGCACTAACTACGTCTATTACCGCGAACCCGGCGGACTCCAGATCCCCAACGGCATCATCAGTCGCTATCCCATCATCGCATCCGGTCGCTGGGCCGACTCGCAGGTTTCCAACCGCGGCTTTGCTTGAGCCCGCCTCGATCTGCCCGGCAGCGACGACCTATACGCCGTGAGCGTCCATCTGCTCACCAGCGACGCCAGCACCCGCGCCACCGAAGCCAGCAACCTCAAGGTCCTCATCCTATCCAACTTCCCCACCAATGCCTGGATCGTCATCGGCGGCGATTTCAACACCGATACCCGCACCGAAAGCGCCATCACCACTTTTGCCAGCCTCTGCCCCGATGCTCCCATCCCCACCGACGCCGCGTCCGGAGGGAACAACAACAGTAACGAGCCTCGCAGCAAACCCTACGACTACGTCCTCGCCAGTCGCTCGCTGACCAACTACCTCACCAACGTCGTTTTACCTCCCACAGCTTTCCCAAGGGACTCGTCTTCGACTCGCGCGTTTACACCCCGATCTCGGACGTGAGCCCCATCGCTTAGGCGATTCCGGCCAGGGCCAGCACATGGGCATCCTCAAGGACTTCTCCATCCCCGTCAGCGGCAGCAACGCCCCTGTCGCGCCCATCATTAACGCCCAGCCGCAAAACCGGACCGTCGCCGTCGGCGCCACCGCCAACTTCAC
>JAFMIX010000256.1 GCA_017853785.1 Verrucomicrobiales bacterium | reverse complement strand
CCTCATCGGCGCGATCCGGCGTCGCGGTCACGCCCAGAATTTTCAACGCCGGGTTGGTTCGGTAGTAATCAATCACGCGCCGATAACTCGGCGACGTGGCGTGATGCGCCTCGTCAATGATCAGCACGCCGAACCGTTGCGGGTCGAACTTCGCCATGCGCCCGCCGCCATCGCCGCCCGAGCATTGCGTCTGGATGGTCGAGATGATGACGCGCGCCTGCCCGAACAGACTGCCTTCGGCCTTGAGTTCGCCCATCTCCACCTCGGCGGAGAGCCCGGTGACGCGCTGGATCTTGTCCCGCGCCTGGAAGATCAATTCCTCGCGATGCGCCAGCACCATGGCCCGGCGCGGAAACACGCGGCGGATGACATCCGCAAACAACACCGTCTTGCCGCCACCCGTGGGCATAACCACCAGCGTGGAATCATTCTCCTGCCATTCCTTGAAAATGGCGTCCGCAGCCGCGCGTTGATATGGGCGCAGGATCATGATTTGGAAATCTCCCGGTATGCCAGCAACGCGTCGGCGTATTCGTAGGCGATGCTTGCCGCAATGCGTGGAATGCAAGCGTCCGTCCCTTCGATCTCCAAAATCACCTTGTATCGATCATAGAAGTTCGACGCGACCAGCCCTTGCAGCGCCGCTGCGGCAAACATGTCGCGCAGTGCTGGGCCTGATTGAGGTTGTGTCTTGGGCACTTCGTGGGTGTTCATCCGTGTGAATCCGTGGTTGATTGCCCGTGCGGCTCGCACTTTCAGCATTTCAGGTTTCAGCGTTTCAGCTTTTCGCCCGCGCCTTGGCGCGGGCTCTAAACTCCTTGTCCTCGCGCGTGACGCACGTGTTCCAGCGATGCTCGGAGATCAGCCCGCGCCCCCGGCACAGCGTGCATTGATCGGGCAGTTGACCCTGGCAGGCCGGGCAGACCGCGAACGGCTTGGCCGTCTTGATGTCCGTCCAGGCCTGATCGAGTTGCGAGAGCGCCGACGAGAAGTTCACCTCGGCGAACAGCACGTCCTTGTCCTCCTGAGCGGCACGCAGTGCCCCCTTCACCCGGCTGAGGATGGTCAGCAGTTCCTGCGCTTCATCTGCCCGCTGCCAGAGCGGGATCAATTGCGTGGGAATCGGCCAGCCGGTCGCATCCAGCACCTGCGTTGGCGGCGGCGGCGGCGGCGTAGCGCAGGCATCCCTGCCTGCGGGTTCCTCGGGCATCCTGCCCGACGGTTCATTTGCCCCATTTATCCTCACCACCGGCACCGGCGGCAATTTCCGCTCCCGCCCGTCCAAGCCGATGCGCTTTGGCGGCGGGTTCAACCTGCCGGAATCGACAGGTTGATCCTTTCGAATTTCCGCCACCAACTCGCGACCCACCTTGCACAATTCGCTGATGGCAACGTCGCTGAATCGCGGGAACTCCTTCAGCGCCAGCTCCACCGCATGCCGCTTGTCGGCGTTCGTCCGGCGCAGGCCATGATGCGCATTGCAACCGAGCGCATACATGAGTGCTTCCTCGCGCCCACCCTTGCGCACCTCACACTCAATGAGCTTCGCGCCGATCCGCATCGTGGCCTGGATCCGGTGAAACCCATCGGCGGCGATGGTGCGGCTGCCATCGTGAAACACGATGACGGGCGGAAACTCTGCGCCGTCCGCCAGCGCCTCGGCGTAATCCGCCACCGTCGCCTCGTTCAGTCCCGCCCGCACTTGCGTGCCGGCATCCGTCACGATGTCTGAAAGTTTGATCTTCTTGGTCATTGTTGAATGGGCGCGTTAGTCCCCTCCGCGCATTTTTCTCTTCGCTCTCCACTCTTCGCTCTTCGCCGCTCACATGGGGATGTCGTCCTGTTGCGCAAGTGGCGCTGCCACTTCCGCCTTGAGCTTGCCCCACTCATGCGGCTTGAGGTCCGCGTTCGACTTGTTGGGGAACAACTGGGCGATGGTGTTGAACCACAGCTTCTCGATGACCTCGGCCGGTTGACCGGCTTGCGCGTCATTCAACGCCGCCCACGCCTCCTCCATCGTCGCGACCAACCGGGTCGTGGGCACTGTGGGCGGCGGGGTAGGGCGGGGTGGCACATTCGCCCGTGGCGCTGCCACCGTCCCGCCGGAAGTCCCCATCTTCGCTTGTTCCGCACTCCGCGTTGCCCCCTGCGCTCTTCGCTCTCCGCTCTCCCCTCTGCTTTGCGTCGTGTTGGCCAATGCGGCGAACTTGTTGCCGTATTTCGCCAGCACCGAACGGCGATCTGCCGCGGCGGGCGTCTTCAGGCCGCCACCGAGCGGGTTGAGCCATTGGCTCTTGAAGTATTGGCCGCCCTTGTCACCCGTTTCCGGCCCGCCCACGATCTCGAACTCCACGTCGCGCATCGCGCCACCGTCAACGGAGTTGTCCATCAGCCAGAACGGGTCCACGCCGTCCCAGCCGAACACCGCCTTCAACGTGTCCGTCGTTTTCGTCTGAATCGTTCCATCCGACTTCACCAACACCATCGTGTGCTTGAACGTGAAGCCGACCGTGTCGGCCTCCGCATTCGCAGGTGGCGCTGCCACCACGCACGGCACGGCCGCGCAGAGTGAACCGGTGGAGGCTTCGTAGATGACCAATTGGCCATTGAGCTTGCAGACATATTTGCCCTCTTGAGGGATTTCCATAACTTGACCTTTCCTTGTAGCAGCGGACGTCAGTCCGCTCAGTTGTTGCTGTTTTGGTTTTTGTGCTTCTTGCGCCTTTTCGTGGCGCCAAATGGATTTCAGTTTTGGCTTCGCACCGGCGGTGGCGGCAAGGTAGGGCGGTGCTGCTGCGACGCCTTGGCGGAATGGTTGCCTGTGGTGCTACCACTGCCCCGCGGCATAGCCGCATTGCCCACCGGCAGGTTGCCGGCGCACCCGTCGGTGTCTTCCTCTGCGTAGATGCCGAGGATGGAAGCCCAGGAGTAGCGGCGCAGATACGTCAGCAAGCTACCCGCAGCCTGCACCTTCGATTTCCCCCTTTCCTCCACGAGCGGGATCAACACGCGCTCCGAGACGAACTCGCCCGATTCATGCGCGAGAATGGATTCCACGCCGATGAATTCAGTGGTAGGGCGCGCAGTCCCTTGCGCGCCGTCCTTCTCCGCGCTGGGGAGAAGGTGGCCGGAGGCCGGATGAGGTGCGCCTCCACCAATCGGGAACTGCACCAGACTCAACTTGTGTTTCGCCAGAATCGGACGGCTCGCCTGGATCACCGAACCGAGCGTGGCGTATTTGTTCTTCAGGAACGGATTCGTCGCATCCATGGGAGCGACCGGCATTTCCGCCTGTGCCTTGGCCAGCGCCGTGGCCAGATGGGTGATGGATTCAGATTTGTTCATTAGATTTCAGCTTTCGTTTTTGCTTTGTGCCTTTTGTGCCTTTTTGTGGCTCAGTTGAGCCATGCTGCCTGCCGCCGGAGTTGCCGCTTGAGCAGGTGCCGGGTGTAGCGCGTGTAGGCGCGCGCCAGCCTCCGCCGTG
>JAFMIX010000021.1 GCA_017853785.1 Verrucomicrobiales bacterium | reverse complement strand
TTGTGGATGTAGGTCAGTTCGGCGAGGTCGCGCTCCAACAGATTCGCGTAGCCGTAGCTGTCCACGGCCACCATGTCCGTGCCGGCGACGATGGTGTTCATGGGTTTCACGTCGGAGAGGCGGCCGCCGGTGGGGCCGTTGTGCATGAGGACGTTGATGCCGTCAAGGATGACAAGCGTGGGCTTCATCATCAGCGCGAAGTCCGAGACGATGCTGTGGATGTGCTGGTGGAACTGATTGCGCCGCCCGCCGAGCAGTCCGTACCAGTTTTTCATGGTCATCGAGGAATGGCAAAGGTTGTGGTCTTTGCACGGCGCGAGCCCGATGACCTTGGTGGCGCGCTTGAACGGCGACTTGAAGAACGTCCAGTGCCTGAGGATTTCGCCGTTAATCTCCAACGGGGCGAAAGCGTTGGCTTCCGGGTAAAGCAAATCCAGGTTCAGCTCGTCTGCCACGGCGGTGAGGCCGCTCTTGAGGAAGCAGCCGGTGGGGGAATTGATGGGGTTGTCCGCAATGACGACCTTCGCCGCGCCGGCCTCGAAGCAAAGTTTCGCCACGGCCCGGAGGGCTTCGGGGTGCGTGGTGGCGGCGAGCGCGGGTGGGCGGTCGAAAGCGACGTTGGGCTTGATCATGACGACATCGCCGTTCTTGATGAAGCGGCCCATGCCGCCGAGCGCGCCGAGCGCGGCGCGGATGGTCTTGTCGTGTTCCGCACCGTGGGCGATGGCCATCGTGGGCAGGAGCTTGTTCGCTTCGAGGTTGTAGCTTTTGAGCGAGAGTCCCTTTTGCGCCTCGAAGCCGGGCACGAAATGCTTGGGCTGCCACAGCGCGTAGCCCGCCGCCGCCGCGCCCGCGATGAGCGCGCCGGTCGCGCCCGCGCGGCGGATGAATTCCCGCCGGCTCAAGCCGTTGTTTTCGTTCTCAGGATTCATGGGATTTTCCCTTCGAGATATTGCTGCACGAACTCGCGCGCTTTGGCGGCGTCGTCGGCATCAAACACGCCGCCCAGCGTGCCGTCACGCACAAAGATGATGCGCCAACTGCCGGAATTCTCCGCTTGAAAAATCTTTGCACCGCCCACATCCGGCAACGCCGTGACGGTGCCGCCGTATTTGCCGGAAAATTCGCTCCAAGCTTTCCACGCGGCGACGGCTTCGTCCGGCGCAGCGACCATGACGAGGAAGGGCAGTTTCTTGCCGCCGAAGTCGTAAGTCGCTTGAAAAACATTCTTCAAGAAATCCTGACCAAGCGCATTTTCGCTCACGAATTGAACGCTCTTTGGGTCAAGGCCGGTCGCAGGAAGACGGCGCCGCCCTTCCAACCCGGCGTTGTCCACGGGCAGCGCCTTGGCGCGGTCTTGCGCGATGGCTTTGGCGATGGCGAGGGTCTTTTCCTTCACATCGGACGCGATGATCTGGACGTAGACCGCGCCTTGCCGGAAAAAGTAACCCATCGCGCCGGAGTAGCCGTCGGGCGCGAAATCGAGCGCCGCGCCCTTGGGATCGCGTTCGAGAGCGAACATGCCGAAGGCGTTGACGGGCGTGTCGAAGTGAAATTCGTATACATCCACGAAGCTGCCGGCAGCGCCGAGAAGTTCGAAGGAGCGGCAGCGGAGGCTTTGGAAATTGAAGCCGAGATATGCAGGCGCGCGGCCGTCGATCTTCTCGTAAAGCGTGTCGGCGTTGTAGAATTCCGTGTCGCCCATCGGCTTGATGCCGGCGACGGTCATGACGAACTGCTCGCCTTTGGGCGCGGGTTTGGCGGTTGGTTTGGCGGCGGTGGTTTCCTCGCCGTAACCTTCGGGCGCAGTTGCCGCCTCGGCTGTCGTTGCGGTCTTGACCACTCCGCGCGCTTGGGCGGCTTCGCCGCGAATAGTAGCGGTCTTGCCTTCGACGGCTTCGGCGGTGGATTGCAGGGCTTCAGTGCGGAGGGCGTAACGGGCCGGATCAAAATGCCGGCCTTTGATGAAGATGGCCACACCGATGCCGACGAGCAACAGCACGCAAATGACTGAAGCGACGCGCTCGCGGCGCGGAATCTCGGTGCGGATGAATTGGCTGCGGTTGCGCGGCGGAGTTTTGTTTTCGGCGGTGGCAGCCATGACAAAACTCCGTTGGCTCAAGCAAAGTAGCGTTCGGCGCGCTGCACCAGCGAGGGATAATCCACGTGGTAATCGCAGCGATCGCGCAACGTGGCGAGGTCCACGCCGCTGGCGTCACGGTCGAGGGCGGGCAGTGATTGATAGAGTTCGCGGGCGGAGAGGTCGCCGTCCTGCTCGTAGTAGGTGACGGCGCGGGAGATGTCCTTGAGCGCGAGCGCAGAGCCGGCCCCGAAGGAATCGCACGCAGGGCAACCGGGGCAGAACATGTGGCGGTTGCTCGCGAGGATGGTCTGTTGAAGCAGTTCGCGATGTGCGGTGGTGAGCGCTTTCTTGTAACTGCGCGCGGCGGCGGTGCTGGTCTCCATCATGACGACGTTGTCAATCATGTTGCAGATGGAACTGATGCGTGGATCGCTCCAGACGGCATGGAGGACGGCTTGGTGCGTGGTGAGGCCGAGTTTGTCGAACTCGGGCAGGCGCGCGGGGAGGTCCTTGGTGTTGCGCATGGTTTTCATGGCGACGAGGGCGATGCCTTTGTCATGGCAGGCGGAGAGGGCTTGGTCGAAGGCGTCGCCTTTTTTGAAGAACGGACGGTATTGGAGCATGATGATGTCCACGAACCCGCCTTCGGCAGCGGCGGCGAGGTAGTCGTTTAGGCGGCCATCGTGGCAGGAGAAGCCGACCATCTTGACCTTGCCGGAGCTTTTGAGCTGGTCGGCGACGCGCTTGAATTCGTCGCTCTTGGGCCAGTTGAGGGAATCTTCGCCGTAACCCTTCGGACCGATGCCGTGGATGTAGAAGGCGTCGAGGTATTCGGTGCCGCAGGCTTCAAGCCGGCGGTCGATCATCTCGAGCAGTTGCTTCGGGCCATGCTTGGGATGGTCTTTGGAGGTGAGGAAAAGTTCCTTGCGGCGTTCGGGATACTTGGCGAGCCATTCGCCGACAATTTTCTCGGACTTGCCGCCGATATAGCAATCGGCGTTGTCGAAGTAGCGGATGCCCATGGCCCAGGCGGTGTCGAGATATTGCGGGCTCATGGCCGCCATCATACCGCCCATATTGAGCATGCTGACGGCGCGCCCGGATTTACCGAGCTTACGCGTGGGCAGCGGGCCGGTGCTGGAGGGAGCGGGGGCGGGTTTTTCGGCCGCAGGCTGCGGGGCAGCCACCCGCGCCAAGGCGGCGGAAGTACCGGCGAACGCCAAGGGCAAGCCCAGGCTGGATTTGATGAGAAAGTTGCGACGGGATGTCGGGAAATTATGCGGTGTCACAGGCTTGATTGGTTAGGACAGAACGAACCTAGCACCTTCCGTTTTTAGCGCAACAGAAATGAGGGCGGGCCGGCTTTGAGAGAAAATACGGTTGCGTTTTCAGGGCCGGTGTCGCAATGTTTTGCACCATGAAACTGTCGCATTTGCTTTTCTTGCCGTTGGTCCTGCTGGCATTTGGTTGCCAGACGTCGCCGAAGCCTGCTCCGGATCTTCTGGAGATCAACCGCTACAAAGCGGACGCGGAGCGAGGGGACGCGCTGGCGCAATACAATCTGGGCGTCGCATATGCCAGCCAGTGGCGGCCGGTGGAAGCGAGCCAATGGTTCCGCAAAGCCGCCGAATTGGGCTCGGCTGAGGCTCAATACCGGCTGGCGTTGAATTATTTCCACGGCGCCGGCGTGTCCAAAAGCGTGAACCAAGCTTACGCGTGGTTTGCCGTGGCCGCCGCGCAGGGGCATCTGCTTGCGGTGAACGCCCGGGAAAGTCTTGCCACCCGCATGACGCGGACGGAAGTCGAGGCCGGCGAACGTCTGGCCTCAGCGTTGCTCGCCAAAATCCCGCCGCAAAATTTGCGTTACGTTGATGGACTCACGGGCAAGCCCGAGCCGAAAACGCCGGATCGTTCCCGGCCATTCACCCACTATCCCCGGCAATCGACCAACTGCTTCACTCAATCCATCCACTACAGTGCCTCGGCGCCTGATAAGGGGGCCTTGCGCCAGATCGATTTGTCCAGCGGCCCGCGCAAGCGTTGATCCGTCGCGCTGCGGCGTGACGATGCAGGGCGGTTAAGCAGTTGCAGTTTTTGCGGATTTGCCGATTGACTCCGCGCGCGCTCCCGGAGAATTTGTGCCCCGCATTATGTCGAAAATTCAACGCGCCCTGCTCTCCGTATCCGATAAAACCGGTCTCGTTCCCTTCGCTCAAACCCTCGCTGCTGCCGGCGTGGAATTGATTTCCACCGGCGGCACCGCCAAGGCATTGCGCGATGCCGGCCTTGCCGTCAAAGACATCTCCGAACACACCGGCTTTCCCGAAATGCTGGATGGCCGCGTGAAGACGCTTCACCCGCTCGTGCACGGCGGCTTGCTCTACATCCGCGGCAACGCGCAGCATGAGTCGGCGGTCAAGCAGCATGCCATCAAGCCAATTGACCTCGTCGTCGTGAACCTCTATCCCTTCGAGGCCACCGTCGCCAAGCCGAACGTCGCGCTGCACGATGCCATCGAGAACATCGACATCGGCGGGCCGTCCATGCTCCGTAGCGCGGCGAAGAATCATGAAAGCGTGACGGTCATTGTGGACCCCGCGGACTACGCCGAGGTGGCGCAGCAGATTTCTGAATCCGGCAACACCACGCTCGAACTCCGCCGCAAGCTCTGTGCGAAAGTCTACGCCCGCACCGCCGCCTACGACGCCGCCATCGCCGCACATTTGCAGCAGGAATTTTCCGCCGACAAGAACGCATTGCCTGCGTCGCTCCAGATCTCTGCGCCGCTGGCGCAGCCGTTGCGCTACGGAGAGAATCCGCACCAGGCCGCGGCACTCTACGGGAAGTTCGCCGAGTATTTCACGCAGTTGCACGGCAAGGAGCTTTCCTACAACAACATTCTGGACCTCACCGCCGCTACCGCGCTCATCGCCGAATTCCGCGAAGAAGCGCCCACGCTCGCTATTCTGAAGCACACGAACCCCTGCGGCGTCGGCCAGGGCGCGAATCTGCGTGAAGCCTGGGACAAGGCGTTTGCCACGGACCGGCAGGCGCCGTTTGGCGGCATCATCGCCGTGAATCAGCCGCTCGACGGCGCGTGCGCGGCGGCCATCGCCGAGATCTTCAGCGAGGTCATCGTCGCTCCGGCCTTCACGTCCGAAGCGCTGGCGATTTTGCAGCAAAAGAAAAATCTGCGCCTGCTGCAGATCACCAAGTCGCCGCTGGCCGCGCAGCCGTGGGATGTGCGCAGCGTCGGCGCGGATTCCTTCCTGCTCCAACAGCGTGACCTGAAAGTCACGACGGCGGCAGACTTGAAGATTGTCACGAAACGGCAGCCGTCCGAAGCGGAATTGAAAGCGATGCTGTTCGGTTGGCGCGTGGTGAAGCATCTCAAGTCGAACGCAATTCTTTATGTCGGCGAAGGCCGCACGCTCGGCACGGGCGCGGGCCAGATGAGCCGGGTGGACAGCAGTCGCATCGCAGTGTGGAAGGCGGGCGAAGCCAGGCTCCCGCTCGTCGGCAGCGTGGTTTGCAGCGACGCATTTTTCCCGTTTCCCGACGGCCTGCTCGCGGCGGCGGACGCGGGGGCGACGGCGGCAATCCAGCCGGGCGGCTCGGTGAAGGACCCGGAGGTCATCGCGGCTGCTGACGCGCGCGGGATGGCGATGGCGTTCACGGGGGCCCGGCATTTCCGGCACTGATTTAACCGGGACCACAGAGAAATCTGGCGCAGGCTGCGGCTTGCGCCTTTTTATTTCAGCAGCCAGAGGATAAGGCCGATTTGGGCCACGGTCACGGCGCAGATGGCGGCCCAAACAAGATTTTCGGGGACGTGGAGGGTGGACTGCTTGGTCGCACCGATCCAGAAACGGAGTTTTTGGGAGCCGAATTCGATGATGTCACCGTTGCGGAGAATGACAGCCTCGATGGGCCAGCCGTTGACGGTGGCAAGGGCCGGGGGCAGGGTGCTGAGGGTGAAGCCTTGGGCGGGGTCAAAATCCAATTTCAAGTGCTGATCCCAAACGCCCGCGCCTTCGAGGCGCAGGTCAGCTCCGGCGGCGCGGCCGATGCGGAAGGGGAAATGGCAGACCTCCTGATGGTTGCCCGCGAGCGGGCCTTCGGAGATCTGGAGCTGAACCATGGCTGCAGTTACAGGATGCTGCGGGGAACGTTGATCTTGTCGCCGGGATAGACGGGGAGGTCTTTGGCGGAGTCTTCGAGGGCGGCTTCGTAATCAACGATGACGGACTGGCCGTTGGCGCGGGTAAGACGGACTTTGCTTTTCTTGGCGAAGTCGGTAAGGCCGCCGGCGGTGGCGATGGCTTTGGTGACGGTGATTTCGCCGGGGTAGGGCTGGCGGCTGGGCAGCTTGACTTCACCGGTGACGTAGTAAAAGCGCTCCTGCGGTTTGACGGTGACGGTGAGGTTGACGTAGTAGTCGGGGACGTAGCGGGCGCGGATCTCTTTTTCCAGTTGGCTGCGGGATTTGCCGGCGACTTCGAAGGTCTGATTCAGCAGCAGCGTGATGGTGCCGTCGTCTTTGACGCGTTCCTCAAATGGCGTTGTGGGGGTGGGCGTATCGGAGAAAACAACGGTGACGAGGTCGCCGACGTTGAGAATGTCGGAGGAGGTGGGGGGGCGGCTCGGCGGATTGTTGGTGGAGGTGGTCCCGCTGTCGAGGGTTTCGCAACCGGTGATAAGACCGCTCGTGACTAGGAGGGTCGCCAGGAGGATTCCGGGATGAAGGTATCTTCGCAATGAGGTCATAACGGGCATATCGGTATCGGTCGCCGGAGCGGGAATCAAGCTTTTGGTGCGTCGGCGCGGCGGGCGCTGGCTTTGGACTTGGGCAGGGCGGGTTTGCCCGCCTCAGCTTCGTCCTCGTTCTTGGAGTAATACTCGTGGTAGTAGCCGCTGTAGTAGTAGTAGCTTTCGTCCTGCGCCATGTTGATGTTGTTGAGGACGATGCCCATGAGGTGGCCTCCGACTTTCTCGATGAGCTGTTTGGCGCGGATGTTCATGGGCTGCGGGTAGCGGCGGTATTGGATGACCTGGATGGTCATGTCTACTTCGCTGGCGAGGATGGAGGCGTCGCTGACACCCATGATGGGCGGAGAGTCGAAGAAGACAAAGTCGTAGCGGGCCTTGAGTTCGGTGATGAGGTTTTTCATCGCGGCGGAACTGAGGATGCCCATGGAACTGCTGGGAAGCTTGCCGCTGGCCATGAAATCGAGGGTGGGAATGCTGCTGGGCTGGATGACTTCCTCGAGGGTGTTCTGCTTGAGGAGGTAGTTGGTGAGCCCGAGGTTGTTGGCGACGCGGAAGAATTTGTGCAGCGACGGACGGCGCAGGTCGGAATCCACGATGACCACGCGCTGGCCGCTCTGGGCGAAGACGGTGGCGAGGTTGAAGATGGTGGTGGATTTGCCTTCGCCGGCGCCGGCGCTGACGACGGCGACGCTGTTGAGTTTTTCGTCTTTGCGGGAGAAGAGGAGGTTGGTGCGGAGGACCCGGTAGGCTTCGGCGTGGGGGCTTTCGGCACCTTCGTCCATGAGCCGACCGACGTTCTGGGGGATGACGCCGAGAACGGGGGATTGGAGCGCCCGCTCGATATCGTCAATGGTCTTCACGCTCGTGTCGAGGTATTCAATGAAGAAGGCGAGGCCGACGCCGACCATGAGGCCGACGATGACGCCGAGGGCGATGTTGAGTTTGCGGTTGGGTTTGACGGGTTTGAGAGTGGTGGGGTCGCACTTGTCGGTGATCTCGACGAGCTTGCTCTTGGGCAGATTCAAGGAAACGTATTCGGTCTCTATCTTCATCTTCATGATGCGGGCGAAGTTCTGGAGCTCTTCCAGCTTGGCTTTGGCATCGTAATAGGGACGGTTCTTGGAACCGCGTTCGGTATCGCTGGTTTTGGCTTTGTTCACTTCGGCGGTCAGAATGTTCAGTGCGGCTTGATCGGCATCCACTTTGGCGCGCAGGCCGACCAAGATGCCGTTGATGCGGTCATTCACCTTCTGGGTCAGGTCGTCCACGGTGGCGGTCACACGCTGGACTTCGGGGCTTTGCGGGCCGAAATCTTTCAGCAACGACTTGAGTTTGTTTTCGGCCTGCCCGAGATCCACCAAGTAGGAGTGCAGCAAGGGGTCGGGGGCCGCGGTAGGAATGACGTTCCGCAATTCAATGGCGGTTTTGTTGGTCAGGTCGTTGAGGAGCGAGCGTTCTTTGCCGAGCAGGATTTCCGCTTCGATGCGTTGTGACTCCAGCCGGCGGAGGGTTTCCGTGTCCAAGGTGGAAGTGGAGGCGCTATTCATGGCGTCCAAGTCGGAGATGGCAAGGTTTTTGCGCAATTGGTCCACTTTTTCCTGCGCTTTGCGCACTTCCTCACCTTTGTCCTTGTAGCCCTTTTCCATGGACGTGATGTTGCTCATGATCTGGTCGGTCTGCTGCTTGAGGCGGTAGTCGCGATAGACGTTGGCGACTTCGTTCGCGATGCGGGCGGCTTCGTTCGGATCTTCGCTGTAAAAGAAAATGTCGATCAGGGCGGTGTTGCGGACGGGACGGAGGTCGAGGAGTTTTTCAAGGATGGTGCGGGTTTCCGCGGTGGTGAGCGTTTGGCCGTTGGCGTATTTCTGACCCCACGCGGCATTCAGTCCCTGGCTCTCGATGACTTTGTCGAGCACGGCTTGGGATTTCATCACCTTCATTTCCGTTTCCATGAAATACGGATTGTAGATGAAGCCGTTTTGGTTTTCGGTGAAGACGGTGCCGGTGCGGTCTTCCTGGATACGGATGCGGGCATTGCCGCAATACTGCCGTTGCAGGAACATCGTCACGAAAACGGTGGTGAACACGACGAGCAAAAAGACGGTGAGGATGATGGTCTTGCGGATGCGGATGATCCGCCAGTAATCAAGGAAATGCAGTTTAACGTCGGTCTCGGCGGCGGAGTTTTTCAGCGGATCCATAGTCAAAAAAAGAGGGGCTAGCGCGTGAGCGTCCAGCCCCGAAGCAGGAACATTGGTTTAGTAGCTGGCCGTCATGCCGAGGAAGACACGGTTCCGGTCGTAGTCGCGGCCGCTTTGATTGGAGGCGACCATGTCGTAGTTGTAGCCAACTTCGGCGGCCAGGTGGCGGTTGATATGATATTCCAAGCTCACGCCGACCATGAGGATGTCGTCGGTCTGGTTGTTGAGGCTGCCACCATTGTAGGTGGACATCTGGTAGCGTCCGTTCAGGTTGGCGATGAGCTTCGGCGTGAAGGCGTGGTTGATGGCTCCGTAGAATGAGGAGGATTCCTGGTCGGTGGTGATGCTGGTGGTGGAAGCGCTAAAGGCATCGGTGGCGTTGCGCTGGTGCTGGAAGCCGACTTCCACATAGCTGCCCACGCCGTAGGTGTAGCGGAGGTTTAAGTCGGCGTAGGGGCTGACGGTACTGTCGCCAGTGGGAGTGTTGTAGTAATCAATAAACTGTGCTCCCGCGCGGGCCGAACCGGTAAGGTTGCGGAGGAAGCTGTGTTCGATGCCGGCGTAGACGTAATGCGATCGGGAATTGCGGCTTTCGCTCATGAGCGGAGTCAAACCGAAAAATCCGATGGCTTCCTTGCCGGTATAGTCATTGAATCCGTATTGATAGCCGAAAATGCCGACGGTTTCCGGGCGGAACTGCCAGCGCAAGTCGATGTTCGCGGTGTGTTCCATGCGGTCCAACAGGCCGGTGTAGCTGGGCGACGCGGCGTTGCCTCCCTTGTTCTCGTAGTCCACGAGCACATTGCGGTAGCCGAGGACGACTTCCAGTAGCCGGGTGAGTTGTGCGTGAAATTTGGCGGTGCCGTCGTTGCGGAGGTTGTTGCCGTTGGAGCGGGTCACGATGGCTCCGGTGGGGTCCAGCAGCGTGGGCTCCTGTGCGATGACGAATGTGTCTGCCACATCGATGGAGTAGCGCTCGGAGAAGGTGTGCATCAACCAGGTGTTGAACTCGTGGGAGTGGTCGGCGGTGTTTTTCTTGCGGTCATCGTAGTACCGCATCGAATAGGTGTAGTTCGCGCCGAAACTCGTCTGTAGCCCGGTGAGGCGAAGCCCGACGGAAGGACGGACTTCAACCCCGAAACTTTCCTGGCGGTTTGTGGAAACGGAAGCCAGGTAGTAGTTGTCGTCGTAAAAACCGCGCACCGTCAGTGAAGTATTCCACGGTTTGTCTCCGTCGCCGCTGAAGGGGCTGGCAGCTTGTGAAAGAGAAGCCCCTAAAGCCACCAATCCCGCAGACGCAATTAATTTTTTCATAACGGTTGTCGTTTGCTACGTGCGTATGTTTACATCAAAAATCCCTGGCCAGCAATAACTCTTCCGGAAATTTTCCCCGACCCGCAGACCATTGTCAACGTGAAATCTACCCCGGTTTTTGACTTTTTGCGGCCTGGGGAGTTCGATAATTGGTTGAAACCGCCCCGGCGCATGGGCAAACTGGCTTCCGATGCGCATCCTCACCCAAGCCCGCGAAGTCTTCCACATTCAAATCGCCGCGCTCAAAGCCGTCCGCGCCCAGTTGGACGAATCTTTTCAGCGCACCGTCGAAATCAGCGCTGAAGCCCTGCGGCAGCGGGGTAAAATCGTCGTCATCGGCATCGGCAAGTCCGGCAATATCGGGGCGAAAATCGCCGCCACCCTCACCAGCACCGGCTCCACCGCAGTCCTGCTCAACAGCGTGGATGCGCTCCACGGCGACCTCGGCATTCTCAACGACGGCGATGTGGTCCTCGCCCTGAGTTACTCCGGCGAATCCGAGGAGTTAATCGGACTGTTACCTGCCTTGAAGCGCTTTTCCGTCAAAATCGTCGCCCTCACCGGCGGATTGAAATCCACCCTCGCCCGGCACAGTGATGCGGTGCTCAACGTCAAAGTCCCCAAGGAAGCCTGCCCCTTTAATCTCGCCCCCACCTCCAGCACCACCGCCATGCTGGTTATGGGCGACGCGATTGCCATGGCGCTGCTCCAGGCCCGTGGCTTCAAGCAGAGCGACTTTGCCCGGAATCATCCTTCCGGTGCCATCGGCCGCGCCCTCCTCATGCGCGTCGGCGACATCATGCGCGCCGGCGAGCGGAACGCCGTCGCCCGCGAAACCCTCGCCGTCAAGGAAGCGCTCCTGGTCATGACCCGCGCCAAGTCCGGCAGTCTCGCCGTCGTGAACCCGCACGGCAAACTTGCCGGCGTCTTCACCGACGGCGATTTTCGCCGCCACATGGCCGCCGACGAAAACCTCCTCGCCCGCCCGCTCAAGACCGTGATGACCCCCAAGCCCATCACCGTCCGCGATACCGCGCTCGCCGTCGAGGCGCTCAAGATCTTCAACGAGCGCAACATCGACGACCTCATCGTCGTCAACGCCAAGAACGAGCCGGTCGGCCTCGTGGACTCGCAGGATCTGCCGAAATTGAAAATTGTTTGAGTGGTCTGTCGCCGGAGCGTTCCCATGAAAATTCTTTTCCCGCTGCTCGCCGCACTTTGTCTCATGGCCACAAAATCCAACGCCGCCACGCCGCTGGCGGCGGAAGAATTCAAAACCACCCTCACCCGCAATATCGCTACCAAGTATCTGGCCTATCTGCCCCCGGACTACGCCGCTATTCCCGCCAAAAGTTGGCCGCTGCTGATCTTTCTGCATGGCGCCGGCGAGCGCGGCGATGACCTCGCGCTTCTGACCACGCACGGCCCGCCCAAGCTCGTGCAGCAGGGCACCAACTTTCCGTTCATCATCATCGCGCCGCAATGCCCGAAGGGACAACATTGGGACAATGAAGTCCTGCTCGCGCTGTTGGATCGCGTCGTGAAACAATATCGCGTGGATGAAACCCGGATCTACCTCACCGGCATCAGCATGGGCGGTTTCGGCACTTGGAGTTTCGGCGCGGCGCACCCGGAGCGCTTTGCCGCGCTCGCGCCGATCTGCGGCGGCGGCAGTTTCATCGAGCTCTTCACCGCCCCACCCGCCGCGATGAAGCCCCTCGGCGTCTGGGCATTTCACGGTGTGAAAGATCCGGTCGTGCCGCCGGCGGAATCCCAGCGGATGGTCGACCACTTGAAAAAAATCGGCTGCCAGGACGTGCAGCTGACGCTCTATCCCGAAGCGGGGCACGACGCCTGGACCGAAACCTACACCAACCCGAAGTTCTACGATTGGCTGCTCGCACGCCAGCGGAAGTAGCCGCTACTCCAGTCCGCAATTCTTGCGCGCCCGCTGCAAGACCTTTTGTGCGAGCGTCCGCGCTTTGGCCGCGCCATCGGCGAGAACCTCATTGACGTGGTCGAGGTTGGCCGCGAGTTCGGCGCGTTTCTGCCGCGCTTCAGCGAAATGATTCCAGTAGTGCTCGAACAGCGCCTTCTTCAGGTCGCCGTAGCCCAAGCCGCCGGCGCGCAGCCGGTTTTCAAAATCTGCCGCGGCTTCCGCAGGCGCGACGAGTTTCAGCAGTTGGATGGCGAGATTCTGGTCGGCATCCGGCTTTGGTTCGGCGGGCGGGCGCGAATCCATCTTGATGCCCATGACTTTTTTACGGAGCGCTTTTTCGTCGCCGAAAATCTCGAGCGTGTTGCCGTAGCTCTTGCTCATCTTCTCGCCGTCGAGCCCCGGCACTTTGGCCGTCGCGCCGCGGATCTGCGGCTCGGGGATGACGAAGGTCTCGCCGTAAGCCTCGTTGAACTTGATCGCGATGTCGCGGGTCATCTCGACGTGCTGCTTCTGATCCTGACCTACGGGAACGAGGTTGGAATCGTAGATCAAGATATCCGCCGCCATCAGCACGGGATACGCAAACAGGCCGTGGTTGATGGGGATGCCCTTCGCCGACTTGTCCTTGAACGAGTGCGCTTTTTCCAGCATGGACATCGGCGTGAGCGTGGACAGCAACCACGAGAGTTCACAGACTTCCGGCACGTCGGACTGGCGGAAAAACACGGCCTTTTGCGGGTCGAGCCCGCAAGCGAGAAAGTCCAGTGCCACGTCGAGGGAGTTTTTGCGCCGCTGCGCTGCGTCAAACAGCGAGGTCATCGAGTGATAGTCCGCGATGAAATAAAACGCCTCGCCCTTTTCCTGCAGCGCGATGGCGGGTTGCATCATGCCGAAATAATTTCCCAGATGCAGCGCGCCGCTGGGCTGGATGCCTGACAAAATTCTCATCCGGAAACTTTATGCCGAACCGCCGGCGCGGCAAAGCTTGAAAACGAGGACGCAGCAAGGAAGTTGGAAAATTGCCCGAGCGTTTCGCCATCTTCCACCCGCTATCTTCGATCTTCGTTCCGCCGCAGCGCGCCGGCCCGAACCTCCCAGCGCTGCAAATCCTTCCCCAATTCGCGTGGCCAATTCTCCTCCGTGCAGGTCATGAAGACCTGTCCGCTCGTCTTGCGCGCGTGTTGGAGTAGCGGCAGCAGGCCGGCGCGGCGCTTCGCATCGAGTTCACCCATCACGTCGTCAATCAGCAGCACCGGCGCGCTGCCGTGGATGCCCGTGAGATATTCTGCCTGCGCCATCTTCAGCGCGATGGCGAGGGTGCGCTTCTGCCCCTCGCTGCCGAACTGCGCGGCGGACTTGCCGTTGAGCGTGAACTGCAATTCATCCCGGTGCGGCCCCACCAGCGTGGCGCGGAACGTCCGTTCGCGTTTGTGCGCCTGCGCCAGTTCCACAGCGAAATCCGCTTTCACGCTCGACTGATATTCGATGCGCAATTCCTCCGCGTCGTTCGAAATGCGCCGATACGCCAGCCGCGTGAGCGGCGAGAGCTTCGGCGCAAGTTCGGTGCGGAAGCGGATGAGCTCGTTGCCGAGCTTCACGAGTTCGGTCGAGAAGCTTTCCAGCGCGGCTTCGTCCACGATGCGGTGCTTGAGCAGCGCGTTGCGCGCCCGCAACGCCAGCGCGTAACGCTGCAACAGCGGCAAATAAGTCGGGTGCGTTTGCGTGAGCATCAGATCCAGAAACCGGCGCCGGATGCGGCTGGTGCCTTTGACGAGCAATAAATCTTCCGTGCAGAACACCACCGCGCGCAACGCCCCAAGAAATTCGCCCAGCTTTTTCACCGGCCGGCCATCCCGCGCCAACTTCCGCTCGCTCGCGGACCAATACATCTTGATCTCGTGCCCGCCCTGCCCGACGACGTTGCCGCCGACGAAGTAGCCTTTCGCGCCGTGCCGCACCATCTGCGCGCCGCCCACGCCACGAAAGGAACGCAACGTGGCCATGAGATAGATCGCTTCGAGGATGTTCGTCTTGCCCTGTGCGTTGTCGCCGAGCAGGACGTGACAGCCGGGCGCAAAATCCACGTCCAACCGCGGGTAATTGCGGAAGTCGCGGAGTCGCAGATGGGCCAGATGCACGCGCGGATAATGAATCGCCGCCGATTTCTCGGCGAGGATTTAATGAGGAAGCCAGGAATTCAGGAAGCTATTTTCTGCCTTCCTGCTTTCCTTATTCTCTTAACCCGCACTTGCCCGGCGCGCCGGGCCGCGCCATGATTTGCGCGCTTGAAAATTCTTGTCGCCATCACCGGGGCCAGCGGCTCGCTCTACGCGCAACGCCTGCTCAACCACCTCGACCCGCAGGTGCACGAGGTCCACGTCGTGCAGAGCAACTACGCCCAGCAAGTCATCGCCACGGAATTGCCCGAGGGCCTGCGGTTGCCCGCCGGCGTGAAAGCACACGGCCTCAAAAGCATGAACGCCCCTTTCGCCAGCGGCTCGAATCCGCCGGACGTGATGGTCGTCATCCCTTGCACGATGGGCACGCTGGGCCGCATCGCCCACGGCTACAGCGAAGACGTCCTGCTTCGCGCCGCCGACGTGGTGCTCAAGGAAAAGAAGAAACTCATCCTCGTCCCGCGCGAAACGCCGCTCAGTCTCGTCCATGTGAAAAACTTCGAGCTGCTGCTGCTCGCCGGCGCGACCTTGATCCCCGCGAATCCGAGCTTTTACTCCGGCGCCAAGACCGCCGTCGAACTCGCCGACACCGTGGTAGCGCGTGTGCTCGACCACATGGGCATCCCGAACGAACTTGCCCCGCGCTGGGCGGAGGAGCGGGAGTGAGAATTCAACGCAAAGACGCAAAGCTGCAAGGGCGCAAAGCTGTTTTGTCTTTTCCTCTGCGTCTTTGCGTCCTGGCGCCTTTGCGTTAAAAAATGTTTTCCGTCATACAAAAATGGGCTTCGTTCGTGCGTTTCTCGCACACGGTCTTCGCGCTGCCGTTCGCGCTGGCGGCGAT
>JAFMIX010000255.1 GCA_017853785.1 Verrucomicrobiales bacterium | reverse complement strand
TTGTCATCGAAGTTGCCGCCAAAGGCCGAGGCGTAATCGCGCCGCATGCGCAACTGTTCGCCTTTGCGCAGGCTGGGTTCGATGTGAAGGTGTCGGACAACGGGCTCTCCATCACCGAATTCGTGAGCGACGGCAAGACCAAGCAGGCGAATGCCGACCGCAGCTGGCAGTTCACCTACAAACGGAAAAAGGACGTGCGCGGCGATGCCGTGCTGAAATTCCCATCCCTGAAATCCGGCATCGCCGTCGCCAGCACGGAATATCAACATTATCAGGACGCCGACCTCATCAAGCTCGATGCGAAAACAGCGGCGGCGGGCGTAGCGTTGAAGACCGCCACCGGCAGCGCCCTGCGCGCAGCGACGCTCGCAGTGCTGGCGTTGGCAGCGGCGGCAGTAGTGTTCTTGGTGTTGCGGAAGAAAAACCGGCAAACAACCGCGCCCGAAGCGGCGCTCGCCTTACCCGCGCAAATCACGCCGTTTTCCGTGGTGGCATTTCTGCGGCGCATCGACCGCGAATCCGCCGCTAAACTGGACGCGGCGACCCGGGCATCTTTGCGGCAGCAGATTCAGGAGATTGAAACCGCATTCTTCCGCAGCGCCACTGCGCCCGCAAATGCGCCGGATTTATCCGCCGTTGCTCAGAAGTGGTGGTTGGCTGCGAAATAAATACCAAGCTGCCCACTGACTTATGCCGAACATGACCATCCCAGCAGCGCCCTTGATAACAGTTAGCGTTCTGGTTTGTGTCGGGCGTGCGCTTTACAGCGGAGATGCGCTTGATTACAAAATCGCAGTGGTAGCCGGTCTGGTCGGAACTCTCAGTAATTTAGTTTTCTTTTACCGGAATCTAAATATTCAAATTAAAGCAAGCCAACGGCAGCTTGAATTGCAAAAGAAGAAGCAAGATGAGACGCGAACGGCTTGATTCATTGCCGAAGCTAACGCCGCTTGCACGGGTAAGTTTGGACGTCGAGTTTCGGATTGGCTGGAGTCACGGCACCACAACTCAGTGACCTGATGCTGAAACGATATCTCATAGCATTCGCGAGCGGAACTCTGCTATTTGCCGCCGGCTGCGCCCACCATCCTCCGCGCACTATGGTTTTTGCCTACGCCGACTTTGGCCCGCAGGCGGCGGCATATAAACATATCGGATATGATTGGTATCAGTGGCAGGCGCATGGCAATTCACGACCATCAAGTCAGGATGATGTGCGCGTTGTGGTGTATGACGGTTTGTCGCTGAAGCAAGTTAAGCAACAGTTTCCTGTTAGTGAGATTCACCACGAAGACTATCGATATTTATCGCTGGCGCAGGCTTTTAAATATATTGATGCAAACGCTAAGGAGCTGCCCTCATTGCTAACCACGCGGGAACGGCTCACTTCATATTTTGGCCAAGGATGCTTGTCACCGCAACCGCCGGGGAAAACCAAAACTGTTCGAGGCGTGCTACGGCATTACCCCGATTCGGTCAAGAGCGTGCAAGCTTGGTATGGTCACAACTTCATGGTGGATGAAACCCCGATTCTTCCGAGCGCGACCGTGCCGGAGGAAACCCTGCGCCAGCACGTCGATCGCACAGTAATCATCACCGGCACATGGAATCCCGGCCGATGCTGGACGCCCTCGGCGGAGGAAAAGAATGCACAAATGCCCGTTTTCCCGGAAAATGAAATTGTGATTGTCGGAGATGGATTGAAAGCGTCATCCATCAGACCGGTGAACCAATAAAAACGCCCAACCATTATGTTGAAACGAAACTTTATCGCATTCGCAGCGGGAACGCTGTTGTTCGCCGCCAGCGCGCTCGAAACTTTCGCCGCCCAAATCGGCGATTCCGCCGCGCCCTTACGAATTGCCGAGTGGATCAAGGGCGACGCGGTCAACCTTGACGACGCCAAGGGCCAGAAAATCGTCGTAGTGGAATTCTGGGCCACCTGGTGCGGGCCGTGCAAGGCCAGCATTCCGCACCTGACAGAACTCGCCCACAAATTCGCCGACCGCGGCGTGGTGTTTGTCGGCGTCAGCGCGGAAGACGCCGCCAAGGTCCGCCCGTTCGTCGATAAAATGGGCGCGAAGATGGATTACACCGTGGCAATTGATAAGGATCGCCAGACTTCCGCGGGCTACATGCAAGCCTACGGACAAAAAGGCATTCCCTGCGCCTTCATCGTGGATCGCGAAGGTCGCGTGGCGTGGGTCGGCCATCCTATGGGCGATTTGGAAAAGGAACTGGAGAAACTCGCCGCCACGCCCGCCGCTGCAGAAAGTCCCGCAGACAAGAAGCGGCGCGAAGCGCAGAGGCAGTTGCGCGAATTCACCGAACTGGTCGCGCAAGGCGGCAACAGCGCAAAACTGGACGCCTTGGCCGCGCAACTCACCGCCTTGGACCAGGAGCTCGGCGGCATTGAGCCCGGCCGCAAACTGGACCTCACCGAGGTGCGGCGCACCGTGCGTTTCCAAAGTCTGATTAACGATTATCGACGCGCGGTCGCCGCCGGAAAATCCGCGGCCGAGTTGACCAAACTGGAACAGGAAGCCGCCCCGCTCGCGCCCAAGGGTTTCAAGTTCGAGGATTATCGTGGCAACTTCAGCCTGCAACGCACCTGGCAGGATTATTACCGCGCCGTCACCGGCAAGGGCGATGCCGCGCAAATCGAGAGCCTCACGCACCGGCTGGAGGCGATCGAATCTAGCGACGTGGACGCGCAAACCCAGATTGCGTGGACGCTGCTGACCGACGAGGGCATCAAAACGCGCAACCTGAAACTCGCGCTTAAATTTGCCCAGGCAGCCTACGCGGCCAGCGATAAGAAGGACACAGACGTGATCGATACGTATTGCCGCGCCTTATTTGACAACGGTCAGGCCGGGGAAGCCATCCGCTTGCTGCACCAAGCCATCGCCGATTCCTCCAACGCCGAGAAAAAGGCCGGCTTGCAGATATCATTGGAGCAATACGAAGCCCCGGTGAAATAACTTCATCGCGTGGCGGTCAGCGGAACCGACCGCTCCATCTCACGGCGTGGACTCTTCGCGGTTGATCGGCTGGGGCGCAAACAATGCAGTGCTGAAATAACGTTCCGCCCGATCGCACAGCAACGTCACCACCTTCGCTTGCGGGCCGTGTTCCCGGGCGTGCTGCAGCGCGGCGATGAGATTCGCGCCGGAGGACGTGCCGACCAACAGACCGAATTCGCGGTGCAGCCGGCGCGTCATGGCCATGGCCTCGGCGCTTTTCACCTTGATGTTGCCGTCCAGCGGCGCATCCCGCAGCAGTGGCGGGATGAACCCATCCGCCACGCCTTCGATGAAATGGCAGCACGGCATTTCCCCCGCGAGCAACGCCTGTTCCGCCGGCTCCATGGCGAGGATGCGCGCTTGCGGCCAGCGTTGCTTTATGGCTTTGCCGCAGCCGGCCAGCGTGCCACCGGTGCCGAACCCAGTCACAAAAGCGGCGATTGGTCCGCCTACCTGCCGGACGATTTC
>JAFMIX010000020.1 GCA_017853785.1 Verrucomicrobiales bacterium | reverse complement strand
CGCAGATCAAGTTGCTGTCACGACCGTGGATCAGGAACTCTTCAATCCGAACAATGCCCGCCTCGAAGGCACTTTCATCTTCCCCGTGCCGAAGGGCGCGCAACTCGACCGCTTCGCGATGGAGATCGACGGCAAGAAAGTCGAAGCCGAGCTGCTCGCCGCCGACAAGGCCCGCAACTTCTACGAGGACATCGTCCACCGCGCCAAAGACCCTGCGTTGATGGAATACTCCGGGCGTGACCTCTTTAAAGTTCGCATTTTTCCCATCGAACCGAATTCCAAGAAGCGCATCACCATCCGCTACACCCAGCTGCTCAAGGCCGACAACGGCCTCATCGCTTACGAACTGCCGTTGAACACCGCCAAATACTCCAGCCAGCCCGTCAAATCCGTCAGCGTGAAGCTCGAGCTCGAGACCAAGCGCTCGCTGAAATCCATCTACTCGCCGAGTCACGGCGTCAAGATCAAGCGCGATGGCCCGAACCGCGCCACCGTCGGCTACGAAGCCAGCAACGCCGCGCCCGACAGTGATTTCGCGCTCTACTTCGCGCCCGAGAAGGACGAGGTCGGCATCAACCTGCTTACCCACCGCGTTGCGAGTGAAGACGGTTACTTTCTGCTGCTCGCCTCACCCGGCGTGGATGTGAAGGAGAACCGGCTTGTAAAGAAGGATGTCGTGTTCGTGCTCGACACCTCCGGCTCGATGGCGGGCAAGAAGCTGGAGCAGGCCAAGAAGGCGCTCCAGTTCTGCGTGGAGAATCTCAACGACGGCGATCGCTTCGAAATCATCCGGTTCTCGACGGAAGTCGAGCCTCTGTTCGACAAACTGGGTTCAACCGACAAGACTAACCGCGACAAAGCGAATAACTTCATCAAGGGCCTCAAGCCCATCGGCGGCACGGCCATCGACGATGCGCTCAAACGCGCTCTCGGCCTTCGCCCCGACACATTCGATAACCGCCCCTTCGTGGTCATCTTCCTCACTGATGGTTTGCCCACCATCGGCACGACGGACGAGCAGCAGATTCTCGCCGGCGTGAAGCAAGCCAGCGGCGGCAAGGTGCGCGTCTTCTGCTTCGGCATCGGGAACGATGTGAACACGCGCCTGCTCGACAGCATCACCGAGCAGACCCGCGCCACCAGCCAATATGTCCTTGCCGACGAAGACCTCGAAGTGAAACTCTCGAATTTCTACATGAAGATAAAAAAACCCGTGCTCACCAATCCGACCCTCAAGTTCACGGGCGACATCCACTTCGCGAAACTTTACCCGTCCACCTTGCCCGACCTGTTCAAAGGCGAACAACTCGTACTCGTCGGCCGTTATTCCGGTAAGGGCGCGGCGGCGGCGGTCATCGAGGGCAGCGTCAACGGTGGCTCACACCGCTTTGCCGCCGACGTGAAGTTCCCCGACGAATGCAGCGATAATGACTTCATTTCCCGCCTCTGGGCCACGCGCCGCGTCGGCTATCTGCTGGATGAAATCCGCCTGCGCGGCGAGAACGTAGAATTGAAGGATGAAATCACCGACCTCGCCCGCAGATACGGCCTCGTCACGCCTTACACGGCTTACCTCATCCTCGAGGACGAAGCCCGCCGTGGGGTGCCGACCGCGATGCAATCCATGCCGCAGTTGCGCGAGCAACGCCTCGCCATGGACGCGATGAGGGAAATGTCCGCCCGGTATGATCGCGAAAGCTCCGGCGGGCTGGCGGTCAATGCGTCCCGCGCCAGCCAATCATTCAAGACGGCGGGAAACATCGCCGAGGCGCAGGAAGGTTACGCTGACGCAAGCCGGGCGCTATCCTACAGCGCGCCCGTGGCGGCAGCCGCCCCGGGCATGGTTGGCAGCAGCGGTGAACGCGGAAAATTTAGCATCGGCGGCGATGCCGTCATCGACACGGACGCCAATAGCGCCGGCCAGTTTGTGCAGAATGCCCAGTTCGTGAACGGCCGGAACTTTTTCCATAACGGCAACCAGTGGGTGGATTCGCGGGTGCAGCAGAACCAAAATCTGCGCCGCGTCCGGTTGCAATTCAACTCGGAGGAATACTTCGCCTTCGCTGCGACCAACGCCGCCGCCCGGCCCTGGCTCGCGCTTGGCAACAACGTCCAGTTTGTCCTCAAGGACACGGTCTATGAAATCTACGAGTAAGCCGGGCAGGTTACCGTGTTGATGCCCTCCGCCCGTGTTCGTTTGCCCGGAGTTCAATATTACACCTTGCCTCCGGTTAAAGGTTTTGCGGGAGCATTTTATTGCCGTCCCCGTCTAACCGCCTATGATTCGAAGCATGAAGGCGTTCCAATTTCCCCTAATTAAATGGCCGCCAGCGTGTCCTAACAAAGGGTCTATACCGCATATGAAATCCATCCTTGCCGCTTTCCTCACCGCTCTCACCCTCACCCATTCCGCCTTTGCCGGGCCGCGCGATGCGCAATGGAAAGCCGTGCAGGATGCCGTCCAGAAAGGCCTGCCCCAGACCGCCATCACCAATCTCGAACCCATCATCGCCGCCACGCTGAAGGAAAAAGCTTACGCCGAAGCCACCAAGGCCATCGGCCAAAAAATTGCGCTGGAGGGCGCGATCGAAGGCAACAAGGCTGAGGAACGCGTCGGCCGCCTCGAAGCTGAGATCGCCAAAGCGCCCGCCGAGATGAAGCCCGTGATGGAAACGCTGCTCGCGCACTGGTATTGGAGCTATTTTCAGCAGAACCGCTGGCGCTACATGCAGCGTACGCAGACCGCCGAAGCGCCCGGCAATGACTTCACCACCTGGGATCTGCCGCGCCTCTTCGCGGAGATTGACAAGCATTTCCAAGCCGCGCTCGCCGCCGAGAAAACGCTCAAGGCCACGCCCATCGCCGCATGGGACGGTCTGCTAGAAAAGGGCACGATGCCCGACAGCTACCGCCCGACGCTCTACGATTTCCTCGCGCACGAAGCGTTGTCGTTCTACATGAGCGGCGAGCAAGCCGGCGCGAAGGCGGAGGGGGAATTTGAACTGATGGCGGACAGCCCGGTCCTTGAAGACGCACCGCAGTTCCTCCAGTGGAAACTCACCACACCCGCAACCCCACAGGAAAAAGCCATCCTCGTCTACCAGCGACTCATCGCCTTCCATCAAACCGACGCCGACCCCACCGCCTTCTGCGACGTCGACCTTGCGCGGCTTGTCTGGGGCTGGAACACCGCCTTCGGTGAAGACAAAAACGCCCGCTTCAAGACCTCGCTGAAGAACTTCATCGCCAAGTGGGGTGATTCGCCGGTCGCTGCGCTCGCCTCGTGGAATCTCGCCCGCGTCACGAAGGACGAAGGCGATTGGGTCGCCGCCCGCGAGATCGTGTCGCAGGCCAAGGGCGCGCATCCGAATTCCCCCGGCGGCAAGCAATGCGCCAACCTCGTCGCCGAGATCGAGGCCAAGTCCGCCCGCATCACCACTGAACGCGTCTGGAATTCCGCCGCCAGCATCGCCGTCAGCTATCGCAACGTGGACAAAGTCTATTTCCGCGCCATCGCTGCGGATTGGGAATCGTTCCTCGACAAGAAGCGCCAGCGCCAGGAAAGCCTCAGCCAGAAGGAGCGCCGCGCCTACCTCGAAAAACCCGCCGCGCTCGATTGGTCCGCCGCGCTGCCTGCCACCAAGGATTACCAGCAACGCCTCTTCAGCACCGCCGCGCCCACGACCCTCAAGCCCGGTTACTATTTCATCTTCGCCAGTCACGACGCCAACTTCGGCGAGAGTGAAAACCAAGTCTCCATGGCCGACGTCTGGGTTAGCGAACTCGCACTCATCACCCGCCAGCGCGTCGGCTTGTTCGAAGGCTTCGTGCTGGAAGCCGCCTCCGGCGAGCCCATCGCCGGTGCGGAGGTCAACGCCTGGTGTCTCGACCAGAACGGCAAACGCATTGCCACTCCCGCGCTCACCACGGACACGAACGGCTTCTTCAGCCTCGAGCCAGAGGAGAATCGCACCTATCTCTTCCGCGCCCGCCATCAGGGCCGCGAACTCGCTTCCGCCAACGGTCTCTGGGGTTATGGCCGGAACTATGACGAGGACACCAACTGGCCGCAGCAGCAAACTATTTTCTTCACCGACCGCGCCATCTATCGCCCCGGCCAGACGATCCAATACAAGGGCATCTGCCTCCAACAAAATCAAAAGAACGACAACTACAAGACGCTCCCCGGTGAACAGGTTGAGGTCGTCTTCAACGATCCTAACGGCCAGGAGATCGCCCGCGCCAAGCACCGCGCCAACGACTATGGCTCGTTCTCCGGCAGCTTCACCGCGCCGCGCGACCGCGTGATGGGTGCGATGTCCATCATCGCCCAAGGCCGCTGCAATGGCGCGGCCAACTTCAGCGTCGAGGAATACAAGCGCCCAAAATTTGAGGTCACGCTCGATGCGCCGAAAGTCGCGCCCAAGCTCGGCGACATAGCCGTCGTCCCCGGCAAAGCCACCAGCTACACCGGCGCGGCGGTGGACGGCGCGAACATCAAGTGGCGTGTCGTGCGGCAGGTGCGCTGGCCGTGGTGGTGCGGCTGGTGGCGCGGCGGTTTTCCGCACAGCCCGGAGCAGGAGATTGCCCATGGCACGGCCAAGAGCGGCGTGGACGGCGGGTTCACCGTCGAATTCATCGCCAAGCCGGACCTCAAGATTTCGCCGACGAACGAACCCACTTTCGTCTACGCTATCACCGCCGATGTGACTGACAGCGCCGGCGAAACCCGCTCCGCCGACCGCAGCATCCAGATCGGCTACGCCGCGCTCGAAGCGCGCGTCAGCGCCGACGAGTGGCAGGTCGCCGCGAAGCCTGTGGAATTGAAGCTCAACACCACCACGCTCGACGGCGAACCGCAGGTCGCCGAGGGCGCGGTGAAAATCTACCGGCTCAAAGTGCCGGACAAAGTCGTCCGCGCCCGCATCAGCTCGGAAGATTACGACGAGGACGGCAAGCCGGACGTGGATTTGTCCAATCCCGACAACTGGGAACTCGCCGACGTCGCCGAGGAACGCGGCTTCACCACAGACACGAACGGCACGGCGAAGTTATCCGTCAACCTCCCGGCCGGCGCGTATCGCGTGATGGTCGAGACGCAGGATCGGTTCGGCAAAAAGGTCACCGGGCGGCTGCCGCTCCGCGTGCTTGAGCCCGCGGCCGCCGCATTGGCCATCAAAGTGCCGCAGATTGTCGCCGCGCCGGATTGGCAGGCGCAGCCTGGCGAGGAATTCATGGCCGTGTGGGGCACGGGCTACGAGACGGGCCGCGCGTTCATCGAGATCGAGCAGCGTAACAAGATGATCCAGCGCTACTGGACCACGCCGGGCCGCACGCAGCAGCAGGTGAAGCTCGCCGTCACCGAGGCCTTGCGCGGCGGCTTCACCCTGCACGTCACGCAGGTGCGCGAGAACCGCGGCTGCCTCACCTCGCGGCCGGTCAGCGTGCCGTGGAAGAACAAGGAATTCGACCTCAAGTGGGAACATTTCACCTCCAAGCTGATGCCCGGACAGAAAGAGACATGGAGCTTGAGCATCAGCGGCAAACAATCCGCCGAGAAAGCCGTGGCAGAACTCGTCGCCACGCTGTACGATGAATCGCTGGACGCGTTCGCGCCGCACCGCTGGCCGAACGGCTTCGGCGTGTTCCGGCAGGATTACAGCTCGGCGCAAGCGCAGTTCGGCAACATGGGGCGCAGCTTTCAGCACGTTTTCGGAAACTGGAATCCGCGCTATCAAGGTGTGAGCGTCACCTACCGTCGTTTCCCCTACGACCTCACACAGCGCGTGTGGGGCTACGGCTGGTTTGGTCACATCCGCATGGCCAATATGGTTAGAGGCAGAATGGCGAACGACATGGTGGCCGAAGCCGCGCCCATGATGGCCGGGACACCGATGCCTTCAGCTGCGCCAGCAGCCCAAGCGATGCTCGAAGCTGACCTGGCCGGTGGCCGCGCGCCGTTGGCCAAAAGTCTGGCGAAAGCTGGAGAGCCAAACAGCGTCGACTTCGAGCGGGATAGCCAACCCGCTGACGGCAGAGCGCCCGCCGGCCCGAAGCCCGACCTCGCGAAAGTTTCCGTCCGCAAGAATCTCAACGAGACGGCGTTCTTCTTCCCGCAGCTCGTGAGCGATTCCAATGGCGTCGTGCGGATGACGTTTGCCATGCCTGAGGCGCTGACCAAGTGGCGCTTCCTCGGCTTCGCGCACGACAACCAGCTCCGCGCCGGCCTGCTCGAGGGCCACGCCGTCACCTCCAAGGACATCATGGTGCAGCCGAATCCGCCGCGCTTCCTCCGCGAAGGCGATGAGGTGGAGTTCACCGTGAAAGTGAGCAACCAGAGTGACAAGCCGCAGCAAGGCGCGGTGAAACTGGCCTTCGCTGATGCCGCCACGCAGCAGTCAATGGATGCAGGTCTCGGTAACACAAAAGCCGAACAACCGTTCGACATTCCCGCCAAGGAGTCCCGCACCTACTCCTGGCGCATCCGCGTGCCGGACGGCGCGCCGTTCCTCACTTACAGGGTCGTGGCGTCCACCGGCACGTTGAGCGACGGCGAGGAAGGTTATCTGCCGGTGCTCTCGCGGCGCGTGTTCGTGACGGAATCGTTGCCGTTACCCATCCGCGGCAAAGTCGGCGGCGGCGCGGTGACGAAGAAATTTGAGTTCACCAAGCTGCTGAACTCCGGCAATTCGTCCACGCTCCAGCACGGGGGCGTGACGGTGCAGATGGTTTCGCAGCCCGCGTGGTATGCGGTGCTGGCGTTGCCGTATCTGATGGAATATCCGCACGAGTGCAGCGAACAGACATTCAACCGGCTCTACGCGAATTCGCTCGCCCGGCATATCGCCAACAGCGATCCGAAGATCCGCCGCATCTTCGACCTCTGGAAGGGCACAAAGGCGCTGGAATCGCCGCTCGAGAAAAATCAGGACCTCAAGTCGGTGATGATCGACGAGACGCCGTGGTGGCGGCAGGCCAAGAACGAAAGCGAAGCGCGCCGCAACGTGGGCATTCTCTTCGACGACAACCGCCTCAATGACGAGACGCAACGCACGTTGAAAAAGCTGGCCGAGATGCAGATCGGCGACGGGCGCTGGCCGTGGTTTCCGGGCGGTTACGGCAACGACTACATCACGCTCTACATCGTCACGGGCTTCGGTCGGCTGCGCCACCTCGACGTGGACGTGCCCGTGGACTCCGCCGTCCGCGCGCTCAACCGCCTCGATGAGTGGATCACAGAGCGGTATCACAAGATCATGGAATTGCCGCACCCGGAGAAATACGTCCCCAGTTGCACGGACGCACTGTATCTCTACGGCCGCAGCTTTTTCCTGAAAGACCAGCCCATCGCAGACAACCACAATAAGGCAGTGGAGTTTTACCTGAACCAGTCACGGAAATTCTGGTTGCAAACGAACAACCGCCAGACGCAAGCGCATCTGGCAATTGCATTAAAACGCTTCGGCATTGCCAACGATGCCGCCGATCCAACGCCGACGGACATCATGAAGTCACTTAAGGAGCGCAGCGTGACGAATGAAGAGTTGGGCCGCTTCTGGCGCGACACGGAATTGAGCTGGTGGTGGTATCGCGCACCCATTGAGACGCAGGCGCTGATGATCGAGGCGTTCGACGAAATAATGGGCGACGCGCAGGCGGTGGATGATTGCCGCATGTGGCTGCTCAAGCAGAAGCAGACACAGGATTGGAAGACCACCAAGGCCACCGCCGACGCGGTCTATGGCCTGCTCTTGCGCGGCAAATCGATGCTCGCCAGCGACAAGCCGGTGGAGGTCGTCGTGGGTGGCATCAATGTGACTCCCGGTACGAAATCCAGCCAGAGCCCGGTCACCAAAACCGAAGTCGAGCCCGGCACCGGGTTCTACGAACGCCGTTTTTCTGGCGCGGAAGTCAAAGCCAAGATGGGCGAGATCACCGTGAAGAAAATGGACGAAGGCGTCTCGTGGGGCAGCGTGCATTGGCAGTATTTCGAGGATATCAGCAAGGTCACGCCCTACGCCGGCACACCGTTGAAGCTCAAGAAGAGCATCTACACCAAGGTCAACACTGCCAAAGGCCCGACGCTCGAACCAGTCAAAAGCCCGCTCGCCGTCGGCGATGAACTCGTCGTCCGCATCGAGCTCCGCGTGGACCGGGACATGGAATACGTCCACCTCAAGGATCAGCGCGGCAGTGGCACTGAGCCCGTGAACGTCCTCTCGCGCTACAAATATCAGGACGGCCTCGCCTACTACGAGAGCACGCGCGACACCGCGAGCCACTTCTTCATCGATTACCTGCCGAAAGGCGTTTATGTGTTCGAGTATTCCACGCGCGTGCAGTTGAAAGGCAGTTACCAGAGTGGCGTGGCGAGTATCGAGTGCATGTATGCGCCCGAGTTCAACAGCCACAGCGCAAGTTTGCCGCTGGTGGTGAAATAAATTTGAACAGGTTGCTTCCGAACGACTCCACTGTATAGTGCTGTGTCCGGACAAAACCGGGCTGTCAGTCCTAACCAGCACCAATCCCAAACCGATTTAGGCTTCAACACACTCCCGACCTTGCCCAGCAAGTCCCCCGCAGTCCGCGCGTGCGGCTCGGCAGTTACGTCATTCTGCCGCGCAGGCTTGACAAGGACCGCGCCCCGCTCGCCGGCAAGAGCGGCGAATACCATTATAATAGCCCGCGCGACTAGCAGTTCCTGAATTTCGCCGGCATCAACGCGGCCACGTTGAAAAAGAAACTCGCCAAAGGCCGGAGCGATAACGAAATCCTCGGCTGGATCACCAAAAAGGCCAACCACCGGCGCACTGCGGCGGAAATCGAACTCTGGTCCGCCCATCAGGAACGCCGTTCCCCGGATAATCCGGACTCCCGCGCCTGTTTCAACGAACTCCACAAAGCCTGCGCTCCCAAGCGCACCGACATCGTCTCCTGGTTCGATCTGCTGGATGCCGATGACTTCGCGTCCTACGCGGTGGCAAGGCGTGAGTTGCGCCGGCGCGTTCAAAAGCCTAAGCTCCAAATCAAACCGCCACCGAAAGAAACTTTATGATCACCCGCCGCCAAGCTCTGAAGACCACCGCCCTCGCCGGCACTGCGCTTGCCGCCGCACCGACGCTGTTCGCGCAAAGCAATCCGCCCGCGCCCACCGCGCCTGCCGCCAGCGGGCCATTCACGCTACCGCCGTTGCCTTACGCCGTTGACGCGCTCGAGCCGCACATCGACGCCCAGACGATGACGATTCACCACGACAAGCATCACGCGGCTTATGTGGCGGGGTTGAACAAGGCGGTTTCCGGTTTGGTTGGTCTTGATGTCGCCGGACCATTGACTATCGAGTTCTTGTTGAAAAATCTTTCCACGCTTCCTGAATCCTCTCGCATTGCCGTCCGCAACCACGGCGGCGGCCACTACAACCACACGCTCTTCTGGCAGATGATGAAACCCGGCGGCAGTGCGCTGTCGGGCGAACTCGCCACCGCCATCGCCGCGAGCTTCGGCGCGCCCAGCCTGTTCAAGCAACAGTTCACCGAGGCCGCCACGAAGATATTCGGCAGCGGCTGGGCGTGGCTCACGCTCGCCGGAAAAGAGTTGAAGATTGAAACCACGCCGAACCAGGACACTCCGTTGAGCGCGGGCCGGCAAGTCCTGCTCGGCCTCGATGTTTGGGAGCACGCCTTCTACCTCAAATACCAGAACAAGCGCGCCGACTACATCACTGCGTGGTGGAACGTCGTGAACTGGGATTTCGTCGCCGAGCGCCACGCCAAGCTGAAGGGCTGATTCACCAGCCTGCCGCTTCAGAAACGCTGCTGTCAGTTCTGCAGGGATTGCGTTTGACAGCGGTGCGGAGATCAATCGGCCGCCGCTCAATCCGCTGTTGGTTGCAGATCGCCGAACAAGCGTTCGTAGGCGTAAGCCCACATGGCTACCGCCACCGGTGCGGCGACTAGGAGGCCGACCCCGCATAACAGCAACCCGGCGAGCGCCACCAGGCCGGAGACGATTCCCAGCAGCAGGGTTTGCCACCAGTGTTTCCGCACCACCGCGCGGCTCAAACTCATCGCCGGCCAAAAGCTCATGTTTTTATCCGCCACCAACCACAACGTGAACATCCAGCAGTATTGCAGATAGATCATCACGCAGATGCCCGCAACGGCGAGGACGCCGCAAATCAGCAGCGGCACGCTCATGGCGAGGTTGCCGAGAGGGTCGCCGGTGTGAGCGTCTTGCCTGACCGCTCCGGCGACCACTACCAAGACCGCCATGATCACCGCCGGGATTATCGCCAGTCCGGCAAGCAGGCTGGGGATGAGGTAGCCCAGCAATAACTGGCCGAAGCGGTCGCTGAACCCGCTGAAAGCATCGCCGACAGCGGCGTTTTGGCCGCGCACTTTTTTTAGATAATACAGGAACAAGCCGCCCAGCAGCGGTCCGTTAAAGACCAATCCGGTGATCGAGCTAAGATAGGGAATCCCGTTCACCACCAGAAAGCACAGGCCGAACAGTGCGGTGACCCCGAGGAGCCTGCCGGCGTCGGACTTGAACAAGTCCCAAGATTGGCCGAAGTAATGGCCGATCTCGTGTTCGTAATCCCGTTCCCGCACCTGCGCCTCGGTTGCCCAGCTGGCGGCGACTGGCGTGGCGGCGAACGGGGCGGGGGCGGTTCTCGCGCCGGCACCGGGGAAGAGTTCCCCGTAAGGTTGCCAGTTGGCCATGCCCTCCCGCCAGACCAATGTTTCTGCGTTGATGGTTCGGGTTTGGTAAAGAGTTTGAAAATCTGCGTCCGTCACCGGGCCGCGCTGCTCACCGTTTTTGGCGTAATACCACATAGTAGGAAGGAGTTGTGCCGTTGACTGTATCGGCACAACCATCGGTGCCGGCAAAAAAATGTAAAGCCTTTTCACGCATTGCAACGGCCGAGAGACAGCTGCCTCCAGAGCGCCGCCGGTCAAGGGGTTGGGCGGATTGCTGATTTCGGGGTCGAGGCCGCCGCGCGGTGCAGCCGGTCGGCAATGGCCCGCCACGCGGCGGTCGCGGGCAGGGCCTCGACGACGATGAGTTCTGCGCCGGCAGCGTCGCAGCGGTGCAGTTCCGCGTAGAGCGCGCGGGCGAACGCTTCGGCGTCGTGCGGAATCACGCTCACGCCGGCAAAATCGGTGGCAGCGGGAATGTGGGTGTGGGCGATGATGTGGGTGCGGTCTGATGAACTATTGTGGTTGGATAATTGCCTCCGCAGGTCGGTGTTATTGCGCCAATGCAGCAGCAGCAGTTTGGCCTTTGGCGAATAATGTTTCTCCAGCAGGCCGGGACTGCGCAGGGCTTCCGAAGAGCCGGTTTCTGCTCCGTGCAGGGCTCTGTGCGGTCCGCACTCTCCAATGACCGCCACCAAAGCTTCTTCGGAGATCATCCCGGGCCGCAGGACACGCGGCGGCTGCGCGGTGAGATCAAGCACGGTACTCTCGATGCCGACTTGCGACTGGCCGCCGTCCACGACCAGCGGGATTTTTCTGGCGAGATGTTGCAGGACGTGCCCGGCGTTCGTGGGCGAAATCTGGTTGGAAGGATTCGCGCTGGGCGCGGCGAGGGGAAAACCACATTCGCCGATGACCGCCTGCATGAACGGATGACTCGGCCAGCGTACGCCTACCGTCTCGCCACCGGCGGTGACGAGGTCGGGGATGATTTTCGCGCGGGGGAGCACGAGGGTGAGCGGGCCGGGCCAGAAGGTGTGCGCGAGTGAATCCGCGACTGGCGGCCATACTGCGGCGCAACGCTGCGCCAGCGCGGTGTCGGCGACGTGGACGATGATGGGGTTGTGGGCAGGACGGCCTTTGATTTCGTAAATCTTCGCAACAGCGGTGGCGTCCAGTGCGTTGGCAGCGAGGCCATAGACGGTTTCGGTTGGCAGGGCGACGACTTCACCGGCGCGGAGCAACGCTGCGGCGCGGTGCACGGCGGCGGCGAACAGGGCCTTCGTGTGCGTGGGGAGAAGTTCCGCGTTCATGGACTGAAAGGTCATTCGTAGCGCAGTGCTTCGATGGGGTCGAGCCGCGAGGCCTTCCACGCCGGATAAAATCCCGAGATGATGCCGACCACCGCGCTTGAGAAAGATGCGATGAAAATCCAGGCGACGGGCGTCAGGATGGGCCAGCCGGTGAAATGCGCGGTCAGCATCGCCGCAATCATCCCCAAGCCGATGCCGAATAATCCGCCGATGGCGCTCAACGTGACGGCCTCGACGAGGAATTGCACGAGGATGTCCCGGGCGTGCGCGCCCACGGCCATGCGGATGCCGATCTCGCGGGTGCGCTCAGTGACGCTCACGAGCATGATGTTCATGATGCCGATGCCGCCGACGATGAGCGAGACGCTGGCGATGACGCCGAGCAGCAGGGACATGGTTTTGGAGGTGGCGGTGGCCATCTGCGCGAGCTCCACTTGGGTGCGCACGGTGAAATCCGGTTCGGCGCTGCGGCGGCGCAAGGTCATCAGCGAAATGATGTCCGCCGCGACCTGCGTGCTCGCGCGCGCGCTGGCGGCCTGCACGAGGATGGAACTGACAAACGTCGAGCGCGTCACGCGCCTCATGTGGCTAGTGTAGGGAATGATCACGGCGTCGTCCTGGTCGGCGCCGAAAAGATTGAAGCCTTTCGGTTCGAGCACCCCCACGATCTTGAAGGGGATGTCGCGCACACGCAACGTCTGCCCGATGGGGTCGGAATCGGGAAACAACTGGTCCACCACGGTCTGGCCGATCAACGCCACCTTGCTCACGCGGCGGACGTCGCTCTCAGTGAACATGGCGCCGGCGCTGAGATTCCAGTTGCGGATCTGGGGGAAGTCCGCGCCCTCGCCGTAGACGGCGGAGCGCCAGTTAAGGCCGTTGGCCTGCACGGTCATGCGGTCACGCAGCTCGGGGCTCACGGCGACGACGTCGGCGACTTCATTGCGGATGGCCTCGGCGTCCGCCACGGTGAGCGTCGGGGCCGCGCCCCAGCCACTGCGCGAACCGCCGGTGGTGAAGCTGCCGGAATACACGATGATGACATTCTGGCCAAGACCGGCGACACGGTCCTCCACCTGCTTGGTCGCGCCACTGGTGATGCTGACGGCGGCGATGACGGAGCCGACGCCGATGATGATGCCGAGCATGGTGAGGAGCGAACGCATTTTGTTGCGGCGCAACGCGCGAATGGCCAGGCGGATGGTGGCGAAGAGTCTCATCGCAGGGAAATGAAGAATGAAGAATGAAGAATGAAGAAATTTTTCATTCGTGGCCTCGCGCAGTTTTCAGGATGGTGGCAAAAATGGCGACGAGTTCGTTGGACTCGGTGATAAGTGGCTGCATCTTTGCGGGCGGAAGCACGCCTTCTTCCGACAACAGTTCCAGCCAATACAAAGTTTCATCAGCTTCTTTCAAGCAGTCGCCCATTTTGGCGATGAACTCGGCCTTGGAACTGGCGCGGTTGGCTTCACGGTAATTGGCGCCTATTGAAGTCCCCGACCGCAGCACTTGCTTGCCCAGTACCTGGGCGACGGTGTCTGACTTGGAAAGGCTGCAATATATTTTGATCATCCGACGGGCGAACAACTTGGTGCGCGGCAGCAAATCTGTTTCTTCATTCTTCATTCTTACTTCTTCATTCGTTTCAGGCGAGTTTCACCTCCGCATGCGCTTCCTTGAGCTTTGCGAGTTCCTTGGCGGCGTCCAATCGTTTCGCCACCGGCTTGTCGTCCAACACTACGCCGTCGCGGAGGATGATGTTGCGCTTGGTGTAGCTGGCGATGTCGAGTTCGTGGGTGACCATGACGATGGTGATGCCGGCGTCGTTCAGCTTCTGAAAGACGCCCATGATCTCGATGCTGGTCTGGCTGTCGAGGTTGCCGGTGGGTTCGTCGGCGAGCAGGAGCGTGGGCTGGTTGACGAGCGCGCGGGCGATGGCCACGCGTTGCTGCTGGCCGCCGGAAAGCTGGTTGGGGTGGTGGTCGGCCCGGGCGGCGAGGCCAACGGTGGCGAGGGATTGGAGCGCGCGTTCGTGCCGGGTGTGTCGGGTGTGGCCGTTGCGCTGGTAGAGCAGGGGCAATTCCACGTTGTCCACGGCGGAGGTGCGGGCGAGGAGGTTGAAGCCTTGGAAGACAAAGCCGAGTTTCCGGTTGCGGATGTCGGCGAGTTGATTCCGATCCAATCGCGAGACGTCGATGCCATCGAGCAGGTATTTGCCGGCGGTCGGGCGATCGAGGCAGCCGAGGAGATTCATGAGGGTGGACTTGCCGGAGCCGCTGGCACCCATGAGGGCGACGAATTCCCCGGGCAGGATGGCCAAGGAGACGCCGCGCACGGCGCGCACGGCCACGGCGCCGGTGTGGTAGGTCTTGTGGATTTCCGAAAGTTCGATGACGGGTTTCATCGTCAGCGGCGTGGTATCATGCCGCCGCCGAACGGGTTGCTGCCGGGCGCGGCGGCGGGCGCGTTGGGGGTGGTGACGGGGGTGACAACCTGGTCGCCTTCGTTCAGGCCGGAAATGATTTCGGTGGCGGTACCGTCGTTGATGCCGGTCTTGACGGCGACGCGCTCGAGTTTTTCGTGTCCGTCTTGGACGACGAGCCGGTAGACGGTGCGGGTGCCGGGGGCATTGCTGGTGAGGCTGCGGGGGCGGTTTTCGCCACCTTCGCCTCGGAAGCCGCCGCTCTGGTAGTAGCTGCGCAGTTTGTCCCGGATGGCGGCGGGAATTTCTTCACCGCGTTCGCGCATCTCGGCGGCGCGTTTTTGAAGGACTTCGGGCGGTTCATCGCCGGTCAGTGCGGGGGCGGCTGCGGACGGGTTGGTAGCGTTGGTTGGGGCGGTCGCGACGAGGATGAGGTTCGTGATGGCGTCGCTAGGTTTGAAGCGGAAGGCGGCGTTGCGCAGGCTCAACGAGCCGGTCGCCTGGGCGGTGATGACGGCGACGGTGGCGGTCATGCCGGGCTTGAGTTTGAGGTCGGCATTGGTGACGGAGATGATGGCGTCGTAGGTGACGACGTTCTGGACGGTGGTGGGAGAATTGCGGATCTGGGTGAGCCGGCCTTTGAAGGTGCGGTTGGGGAAGGCGTCCACGGTGAAGGTCACGGCGTGGCCCTCGGCGATGGCGCCGATGTCGGCTTCGGCGACGCTCGCATTGATCTGCATCTGGGTAAGGTCGTTGGCGATCTGGAACAGGACGGGCGCACTCATGCTGGCGGCGACGGTCTGGCCGACATCCACTTTGCGGTCAATGACGATGCCATCCACCGGGGCGTAGATGGTGCAGCGGGAGTAGTCCACGCGGGCGCGGTTGAGCGAGGCTTTTTTGATCTGCACCT